>NZ_CP117180.1:1500000-1692950 GCF_033971325.1 Hydrogenobacter sp. T-2 | reverse complement strand
AACTACCTCCACCACGAGGTCTGGTGCACCGTATATTTTATCCTTTACTTTTGAAAGGTCTGAAAGGTATACTATATCTGGTTGTAAGACTACATTTTCTGAAAGAACAAGGTCAACTGGTGATACCACTGTTCTATCTTTAGTTTCTGGATGTCTTAATAAAGCAGATAGCATCCTTACTATCACGAGTTGATGTTTAAAACTCGGTGCAGGCATCTCATAGACCTCCCCATCAATTAGCTCAAGTCTGGACTCCTCTGGATATAGCTTGAAAAATTCCTCCGCGGTTAGCTTTGTTTTGGACTGCATAAACTTAAATCTATTACACCACCACTTGCTTGGCAAAGAGTATTTGGGGTATTTTTCTCAGCTCTTGTATGACCTCCTCTGGTATTGGGTCGTCAAGGTTAAGTATTCCTAAGGCTATGCCACCTTTCTTTTCTCTTCCAAGCCTAAAGCCTGCTATATTTACGCCTGCATTACCTAATATACTACCTATCTTTCCTATAACTCCTGGAACATCTCTGTTTTCAAAAACAAGCATTATACCCTCAGGCTCTACATCCACACGGTAGCGGTCTATCTGGAATATCCTTAGTATATGCCCCTCAAGCACTGAGCCTGCTACTGTTCTTTCTGTGCTGTCTCCTCTTGCTACCACCTTTATATAATGCTTATAATCTTCGCTCTCTTCTGAGGTAAGCTCCTCTACTTTTATGCCTCTGTCCCTCGCCACATAGCTGGCGTTTATTATGTTTACTGGAAAGTCTACCGTTTCTTTTAGTATTCCCATCAAGACCGCAGAGGCTATTGGATGAAAGTGTTGTGCTATGTCTCCACGCACTTCTATATGCACTTCCCTTATGCCCTCTTCTGCCCATTGGACTAAGAACCTGCCCATCTTCTCCGCAAGGTCAAGGTGTGGTTTTATCAAAGTTAGCACTGAAAGGTCTGGGAAGGGTGCGTTTACCACATACTCTACCGTTTGACCTCTTAAGGCTTTTATAACTTGCTGAGCAACTATTACTGCGACGTTTTCTTGAGATTCGTAAGTGTTTGCACCTATGTGAGGGGAAAGGGAAACGTTGGGAAACTTGGATATTTTTTCTATAAACTCCTTTGGTGGAGGTTCTACAGAGAAAACATCAAGACCTACGCCCGATAGCTTACCGCTTTCCAAAGCCCATATGAGGTCCTCGTCTTTTACTATTCCACCTCTGGCACAGTTTATAAGAACCGCACCGTCTTTCATAATTTCAAACTCTTTCCTTGTTATCATGTTTCTTGTTTCGTGGGTCAAGGGTGCGTGGATAGTTAGGATATCTATCTGACGAAGCATGTCGTGTAGGTTGTCAAAGAGCTTTACGCCCAGCCTGTCCGCCTTTTCTCTTGGAATGTATGGGTCGTAGGCATAAACGGTCATGCCGAAGGCTTTTGCCCTTATGGCAACTTGAGAGCCTATGTTTCCAAGACCGATTATGCCAAGAGTTTTTCCGTATAGCTCCGTTCCCATAAACTTCTTCCTGTCCCACCTACCCTCTACCATGCTGTTATGTGCTATGTGTGTGTTTCTTATAACGTTTAGCATATGAGCGAGGGTTAGCTCTGTTGCTCCTATGGTGTTGGCACCAGGGGTGTTTATAACCAATATGCCTCTCATGGAAGCAGACTCTATATCCACGTTATCCACACCTACACCAGCCCTACCGATGACCTTTAGGTTTTTAGCCCTCTCTATTAGCTCGCCTGTGACTGGGGTTCTACTTCTGGTTATAATGCAATGGTAGTTTTCTACTACCTCAAGTAGCTCCTCGTAGGATATGTCTGGCTCGTTGTCCACTTCAAAGTCTGGCTCGCGCCTAAGAAGCTCAATACCCTTTTCTGAAATGGGGTCAGTGATTAGAATTTTATGCATCTTAAACCTCCAGAAGGCTAAAGTATTATATTAGAATAACATGAAAATAGACCTTACAAACCTACTAAGGAAAGGAGAGCCAAACAGTTGGTCAGAGGAGGACTTTAAAAGGTATCTCAAGGACAGTCTTATTGAAATTATAAGGCTTGAATTAGAGAATCTGCCAAGGCAAGAATGGGAGAAGACTCTCAGAACTTGGTCTAAGATGTGCTCCTTTGCGGACAGCCTAAGGCACAAGGAGGAAAAGGAAAGGCAGGAGCTATACAAGAGGTTTAACTTTGACAGTGTAATGGTGCATATAACGGAAAGCCTTATAGAAAAACTCAATATGGCTCGCTCTATGGGGCTTTTGCGTGAAGGTGATAAGCCAGAAAGGATAATTAGTCTTGGTCTTGAGGTGGCGGAGGGCTCTGAAGAGATTAGCTTTATGAAGAGGTTTTTCAAAGCCTAAATTTATCCTTTATGAGAGTGGCGGTTGGTATGAGCGGGGGTGTAGATAGTAGTGTCTGTGCCCTCCTTATGAAGGAAGCAGGTCATGAGGTTATTGGTATAACGCTCCGCTTTCATCAAGTATGCGATACGGATGGTTTAAGGGTTTGCTGTTCTCCAGAGGATGTAAGGGATGCGGTGAGGGTTTCTCAACACTTAGGCATACCTCATTTAACGCTTAGCTGGGAAGAGGTCTTTGAAAAGAGGGTTATAGAATACTTTTTGAGGGAAACCCTCAGTGGTAAGACGCCAAATCCCTGTGCGGTATGCAACAGAGAGGTCAAAACAGGCTTTCTTGCAGAGTATCTCCACAAGGTTGCGGACATAGACAGGCTTGCCACTGGACACTATGCAAGGATTGTGGAATACAAGGGTAGAAGGCTTATAGCCCGTGCAAAGGACCAAAGAAGAGACCAGTCTTACTTTTTAAGCCTTGTAAGAGCGGAGCATTTAGAGCTTTTGGAGTTTCCTCTGGGTGAAAGGACAAAGGAAGAGGTAAGGCTTATAGCCAAAGAGAAGGGTTTGCCTGTGTGGGATAAAAGGGATTCTCAAGATGTGTGCTTTCTTATGGGTAAAACTCCTGGTGAATTTGTTGAAGAGAGGGTAGGTTCAAAGGGTGGGTATTTTTACTTTGAAGGCAAGCCTGTAGGAAGACATAGAGGCTTTTTCCACTACACGGTGGGTCAGAGAAAGGGTCTTGGTATCTCCTTGGGGTTTCCCGTATATGTATGTGGTATAGACCCAGAGGCTAACGCTGTTCATTTATGTAGAGAAGAAGACCTCTATAGAGATTGGTTGATTCTTGAGGACATAAACTTCCATCTTGAGCCTTCCCTTTGGCAAAAGCCTACCGCACAGATAAGGTATAGAAACCAGCCTGTGCCTGTGGAAGACATAGAAAAAACCGAAAAGGGATATAAGGTAAAGTTTTCTAAGCAGGTAAGAGGCATAACGCCCGGTCAAGTTTGTGCCTTTTATGAAGGAGACCTTTTGCTGGGTGGTGGCATAATAAAGGAATGATTGTTTACGGTAAAAACCCAGTCCTTGAAGCCCTGAGGTCAGGAAGAGATATAGAAAAGGTGCTATTTGCTCACGACTCGCACCCACCACATCAGGTCGTAAAGCTATGCAAGGAAAGGGGTATAAAGCTCCAGAAAGTGCCAAGACAAAGGATAGAAGAGCTCGCAGGGACAAAGAAAACTCAAGGCATCCTCGCCATCTTAAGCCCGGTGGAATACGTAGACCCTCATGTGCTTTTTAGAGAGACCCTTAAGAGAAACTCCTTTTTCATAACCCTTGACCACATTACGGACCCACAGAATGTGGGAAACCTCCTTAGAACATGCGAGGTCTTTGGTGGAGTTGGTGCTCTTATGCCAAAGGATAGGTCTTGTCCTATAAACGAGACCGTGGTCAAGGCATCTGCGGGTGCGGTCTTTTACCTAAGGCTGTCTAAGGTGGGAAGTCTTTACAAAGCACTCAGAGATTTCAAGGAGATGGGTGGATGGGTTGTGGTGGTAGAGAGAGGGGGAAAGGATATAAGAAGCGTTAACTTTCCGCCTGCTTGCACTCTTGTTTTAGGTTCCGAGGGAGAAGGCGTATCAAAAAGTGTTCTGGAAACTGCAGACCTGCTGGTATCCATACCCATGCAAGGCAGGGTAAACTCTCTAAATGTTTCAAACGCAGGTGCTATAGCCATGTGGGAAGTTTTTAAAAAACTACTTGACAAACACCCTGTGTGTGGATATAATAGATAATGTTAAGTGGTTCGGGGTTGACAAAACCCCGTGAAAGGATATAATACTTAAAGGTTGCGGTTGTAGGGGCAAACCCCCTTGTCATCTTTAGAGTTGAATTAGGGTTTTGTGTAAGTCCCTTGAAAAGGGCTTGACAAAATCGTAAGGAAGTGTTAAACTAAAGTAGTTTGTTAGGGGTATAAAGCCCCGTGGCATAAAGGTCCTTTAAAAAGGACTTGACAAAACCCTAAGGGTAGGATATAATAAATAGCCTACCTGAAAAGTTAGGGACTGTAGAAAGTCCCTTGACATCTTGGCAACTGAATAAGGAGGAAGGACCCAAAACTTGGGGTTTTCCTGAAGAGTTTGATCCTGGCTCAGCGCGAACGCTGGCGGCGTGCCTAACACATGCAAGTCGTGCGGGGTGGTTCTGCCACCCAGCGGCAAACGGGTGAGTAACACGTGAGTAACCTACCCTCAGGAAGGGGATAACCCGGGGAAACTCGGGCTAATACCCTATAATGTCTGGGGTCACTGAGGCCTCAGACCAAAGGTGGCCTCTGTCTCATGCTACCGCCTGAGGAGGGGCTCGCGGCCCATCAGGTAGTTGGTGGGGTAACGGCCTACCAAGCCTATGACGGGTAGCCGGCCTGAGAGGGTGTTCGGCCACAGTGGGACTGAGACACGGCCCACACCCCTACGGGGGGCAGCAGTGGGGAATCGTGGGCAATGGGCGAAAGCCTGACCCCGCGACGCCGCGTGGAGGAAGAAGCCCTTCGGGGTGTAAACTCCTGTCAGGAGGGAAGATGCTCACAGAGGCGAATAGTCTCTGTGGGTGACGGTACCTCCAGAGGAAGGGACGGCTAACTACGTGCCAGCAGCCGCGGTAATACGTAGGTCCCGAGCGTTGCGCGAATTCACTGGGCGTAAAGCGTCCGCAGCCGGATGGGTAAGCGGTTCGTCAAAGCCCACCGCTCAACGGTGGAAAGGCGTACCGAACTGCCCATCTTGAGGCACGCTCAGGCAGGCGGAATTCCCGGTGTAGCGGTGAAATGCGTAGATATCGGGAGGAACACCGAAGGCGAAGGCAGCCTGCTGGGGCTGTTCTGACGGTCAGGGACGAAAGCTGGGGGAGCAAACCGGATTAGATACCCGGGTAGTCCCAGCCGTAAACCATGGGCGCTAGACGTCGTCCGCAAGGGCGGTGTCTCAGCTAACGCGTTAAGCGCCCCGCCTGGGGAGTACGGGCGCAAGCCTGAAACTCAAAGGAATTGGCGGGGGCCCGCACAACCGGTGGAGCGTCTGGTTCAATTCGATGCTAACCGAAAAACCTTACCCGGGTTTGACATGATGGGAAACCCTTGCGAAAGCGAGGGGTGCTGTCCTCTGGACAGAATCCCATCACAGGTGGTGCATGGCCGTCGTCAGCTCGTGTCGTGAGATGTTGGGTTAAGTCCCGCAACGAGCGCAACCCCTGCCCTTAGTTGCTACTCTGCGGAGGGCACTCTAAGGGGACTGCCGGCGATAAGCCGGAGGAAGGCGGGGATGACGTCAGGTCAGTATGCCCTTTATGCCCGGGGCAACACAGGCGCTACAGTGGCCGGGACAATGGGAAGCAACCCAGAAATGGGGAGCAAATCCTCAAACCCGGTCATGGTGCAGATTGAGGGCTGAAACTCGCCCTCATGAAGCCGGAATCGGTAGTAATGGCGGATCAGCTAGGCCGCCGTGAATACGTTCTCGGGCCTTGCACACACCGCCCGTCACGCCACGGAAGTCAGTCTTCCCGGAAGCCCTCGGGCTAACCCGTAAGGGAGGTAGAGGACGATGGGAAGGCTGGCAACTGGGGCGAAGTCGTAACAAGGTAGCCGTAGGGGAACCTGCGGCTGGATCACCTCCTTTATAACGGAGAAAAGTGTCAGGTTTCAAACTTCAGGGTCCTTCCTCCTTATTGAGCTGTCTTTCTCCTCTGGGCCTCTAGCTCAGTCGGTTAGAGCGTGCCCCTGATAAGGGCAAGGTCGGTGGTTCAAGTCCACCGAGGCCCATTATCTGGGGCAGGTCCAAGGGGATGTAGCTCAGCGGGAGAGCGCCTGCTTTGCAAGCAGGAGGTCGTGGGTTCAAATCCCACCATCTCCATGACATCTTGGCAACTGAATAGGTTTTCCTTCCTTGTGGGTGTGCAAGTTAGTAAGGGTCTGGGGTGGATGCCTCGGCTGCCCGAGGGGATGAAGGGCGTGCTAAGCTGCGATAAGCCGGGTGGAGGCGCAAAGAGCCTATGAGGCCCGGATGCCCGAATGGGGAAACCCAGCTGGGTGTTGAGCCCAGCTCTCTGCCGATACGGGACGAAGTAAAACCTTTTAGTAGTCCCAGGAAAGGAAATCAACCGAGACTCCCCAAGTAGCGGCGAGCGAACGGGGACCAGCCCAAACCGTGTGGGTGTCATGCTGGCGGGCTTAGCTCACACGGGGTTGTGGGACATGCATGGAGAGGACCGCCATCCTCTCAGGGAGTTACAAAACTGCCACTTAGCCGAAGTGAGCTGGAACGCTCCGCCACAGAGGGTGAAAGCCCCGTAGGCAAAAGGTGAGCAGTCTCCTGGATGCATGCTCCCAAGTACCACGGCCCCCGTGGAAGGTCGTGGGAATCTGGGGGGACCTCCCTCCAAGGCTAAGTACTACGGGCAGACCGATAGCGCATAGTACCGCGAGGGAAAGGTGAAAAGAACCCCGGAAGGGGAGTGAAATAGAACCTGAAACCCCAGATCTACAAGCCAGTGGAAGGGTCTTTGACCCGACTGCGTGCCTTTTGCAGAATGAGCCAGGGAGTTGTCCTCAGCGGCGAGGTTAAGCAGGCATGCGAAGCCGGAGCGAAAGCGAGTCCTAATAGGGCGTTAAGTCGCTGGGGGCAGGCGCGAAGCGGAACGATCTACCCATGCCCAGGGTGAAGGACGGGTAACGCCGTCTGGAGGCCCGAACGGGTCGGTGCTGCAAAACCGTCCGATGAGGTGTGGGTAGCGGTGAAAAGCCAATCGCGTTCCGTGATAGCTCGTTCTCCCCGAAATAGGTCGACGCCTAGCGTCATCCAGTCCTTCCCGGAGGTAGAGCCACTGGTTGGGCTAGGGCCTCGAAAGGGGTACCGAACCCTGCCAAACTCCGAATGCCGGGAAAGGTAGGATGGCAGTCAGTCCCCGGGGGATAAGCTCCGGCGGACAAGAGGGAAACAGCCCAGATCGCCAGCTAAGGTCCCAAAATCCAGGCTAAGTGGGGAAGGATGTGCGGCTGCTAAGACAGCTGGGAGGTTGGCTTAGAGGCAGCCATCCTTTAAACAGTGCGTAACAGCTGACCGGCCGAGCGGCCGTGCGCCGAAAATTTAGCGGGGCTCAAGCCTGGTACCGAAGCTGCGGGCTCGTAAGAGCGGTAGGGGAGCGTTCCCTGTGGGCTGAAGTCTCACCGTAAGGTGGGGTGGACTGCAGGGAAGTGAGAATCCTGGCATGAGTAGCAGCGAAGACAGGTGAAAAACCTGTCCGCCGGAAGCCCCAGGTTTTGGCGGCAATGTAAATCATCCGCCAGTTAGCCGGGACCCTAAGGTGAGGCCGAAAGGCGTAGCCGATGGGAAGCGGGTCAACATTCCCGCGCCAGCGGCGGGGAGCCAGAGTCGTGACGCAGGAGGCTAGCGGAAGCCACCTATGGAATGGTGGTCCAAGGTAGTAGGAGGGGGTGGCAGGCAAATCCGTCACCCCATACTCCGAGAGCTGATGGGGTAACTTCCGTGACGCCACACTGCCGAGAAACAACGGCGCTGGCGTTGAAACGTCGCTGCCCGTACCGGAAACCGACACAGGTGGGCTGGGTTAGTAGCCTAAGGCGTCGGGGGAACTCTCCTCAAGGAACTCGGCAAATTGCCCCCGTACCTTCGGAAGAAGGGGGGCCTATGGAGGTCAAACCCTTGCGGTGTAAGCCTCTGTAGGTCGCAGAGACCGGGTGGTGCCGACTGTTTATCAAAAACACAGGACTACGCAAACCCGTAAGGGGATGTATGTGGTCTGAAACCTGGCCAGTGCCCGTAGGTTAAGGGGAGGAGTGCAAGCTCCAAACCGAAGCCCGGGTAAACGCCGGCCGTAACTATGACGGTCCTAAGGTAGCTTTGCTGCCTGAACTCCGCTGTATGCGGGGAAGCCCTTAGAGCTCAGGCTACGAGAG
The DNA here is from genome assembly GCF_033971325.1 of Hydrogenobacter sp. T-2. Taxonomy (NCBI): domain Bacteria; kingdom Pseudomonadati; phylum Aquificota; class Aquificia; order Aquificales; family Aquificaceae; genus Pampinifervens; species Pampinifervens diazotrophicum. Next base: position 1,684,611 of record NZ_CP117180.1, on the reverse strand, counting down.
GTAAAAACCTCCGTAAAAATGCCTGAGATTGGGCAATCCGCAGGAAACCCAAAAAAGGGGTTCCTCAGAGACTGCACGCGGAGGCTTTGCCTCCTTGGAGGAGTAAGATGGAGCTATCTCCTGATTGGGTTGTAGGTTTCGTAGATGGTGAAGGGTGCTTCCATGTGTCCATAAACAAGCATTCTGAAATGTCCACAGGCTACCAAGTGCTTCCAGAGTTCGTGGTGGTTCAGCACGAAAGAGACCTGCAAGTGCTATACGCACTGAAGAGGTTTTTCCAATGCGGTGTTGTAAGGAGAAATAACGGAGACAGATGGTGCTTAAGGATAAGAAAGCTCTCATGCCTGCAAAAGGTGTGCGAGTTTTTCACAGAGCATCCTCTAAAAACCAAAAAGAACGTGGACTTTATAAGGTTTAGGCGAGTGGTTCAGAAAATGGTAGAAGGGAAGCACCTTACAGTAGATGGTCTTTTGGAAATAGTGGAGATAGCCCTTCTGATGAATAGCCAAAACAAAGAACAGCTCCTCCAAGTAAAAAGGGACCTGGAGGCAAAAGCAAGATACAGTCCACCCTCTGGCGAAAGTCAGAGATAAAGGTGAGCGAAATTCCTTGTCGGGTAAGTTCCGACCTGCATGAATGGTCCAACGAGTGCCACGCTGTCTCGAGGAGAGTCCCGGCGAAATTGTAATGCCGGTCAAGATGCCGGCTACCCGCGGCAGGACGGAAAGACCCCGTGAAGCTTCACTGTAGTCTGGCATTGAGCCTTGGCTTGTCCTGCGCAGGATAGGTGGGAGCCTGTGAAGTCCCTCCTCCGGGAGGGATGGAGGCGCCGGTGAGATACCACCCTGGACAGGCTGAGGCCCTAACCGAGCGGTGTTATCCACCGCCGGGACCGTGCCAGATGGGCAGTTTAGCTGGGGCGGCTGCCTCCTAAAAGGTAACGGAGGCGTCCAAAGGTACCCTCAGGCGGGTCGGAAATCCGCCGTAGAGTACAAGGGCAGAAGGGTGCCTGACTGTGAGGCAGACATGCCGAGCAGAGGCGAAAGCCGGGCCTAGTGACCCACTGGTTCTTTGGGGAAGGGCCAGTGATCAGCGGATAAAAGCTACTCCGGGGATAACAAAGGTTGTCCCGCTCCCGAGTAATCGGGAGGCAATAACGCGGCTTATAACGGGGGAGCCCTCCTACCCATAAGGGTGTGGGGTAATCCCGTGGGAAGTCAGGAGAGGCACAACATGGTAAAAAAAGCTCAAAGGGAACTTATAATAGGCACCCTCTTGGGTGACGGATATCTCCAAAGAACAGGCAAAAGGAATGCAAGGCTCAGGTTGGAGCATTCGGAAAAACAAAAGGAATACATCCTTTGGAAATATGAACTGCTCAAAAACCTGATGCAAGACAAACCCAAGAGGCTTGAGAGATACAACCCCAAGTGGAAAAAAAGCTATGTATACTATCGCTGCCAAAGCCACTCTATGCCACTCTTGGGTGCCTATAGAAGAGCTTTCTACGACGAAAAGGGTAAAAAGCGTATACCGGAAAAGATAAAGAGCCTTCTAAAAGCTCCTCTCTCTTTGGCAGTCTGGTATATGGATGATGGGCATTACTATGCCAGAGATGGCGTAGCCTACATATATATGCCAAGATATGAGGAGGCAGATATAAAGAGGCTCTTGTCCGCTCTGTCAGAAAACTTCGGGCTCAAACCAAGGGTGGTGTATAAAAAGGGTTATCCAGTTCTCTTCTTTGACAGAGAGCAAACCAAAAAGCTCTTTGAGATAATAAACCCATGGGTGCCTGACTTTATGAAATACAAAACCTCTCCAGACCCCGTAACGACTGAAGGCGCGATGCCCGAGGGTCCAGAAAGGACCAACACGCCGCGCTCCTCACCAGAAGGTGAGGATGATGATATAGTCTACCCTCTGGGAAACCAGAGATAAAGGTGAACAGGCTAATCTCCCCCGAGAGCCCACATCGACGGGGAGGTTTGGTACCTCGATGTCGGCTCCCCCCATCCTGGGGCTGAAGCAGGTCCCAAGGGTTGGGCTGTTCGCCCATTAAAGGGGGACGCGAGCTGGGTTCAGAACGTCGCGAGACAGTTCGGTCCCTATCCGCCGCGGGCGCAGGAGTCTTGAGTGGGTCCGTCCTTAGTACGAGAGGACCGGGACGGGGCAGGCTCTGGTGTACCGGTTATCTCTCCAGAGGTAGCGCCGGGTAGCTATCCTGCTACGGGATAAGCGCTGAAAGCATCTAAGTGCGAAGCCCACCACAAGATAAGGATTCCCTGAAGGGCCCTGGAAGACTACCAGGTTGATAGGCAGCAGGTGGAAGCTCCGCAAGGGGTGTAGCCAAGCTGTACTAATAGCCCGTTCGACTTGCACACCCACAGGAAGGAAAACCTATTGAGTTGCTTCCCTCGGGACCATAGCGGAGGGGAAACACCCGGTTTCCATTCCGAACCCGGCAGTTAAGCCCTCCAGCGCCGATGATACTGTGCGGGGCGAACCGCACGGGAAAGTAGGTCGTCCCGGGGGTTTATAAACCCTCCTCAAGACATGTCTTTAAAAACAGTTTAAACAACTTGCTGTGGTTCTTATATCTAAGATGTAAAAGTTCATAAACTATCACCTTGTTTAATTCTTCTCTACCCATTTCAAGCACACAAGGGTCAAAGAATATTGTGCCTTTGCTTGAACAACTTGCCAGCTTGTTTTTCATAGGTCTCATGTGTATGCTTCTAAGCCTTGTTTATAAGCAATATTATGCCCAAGGCTGTGGTGTTATAAAAGAGGTTTTCTGGCAGGAGGATTATGGCTTCTATAAGGTCTGCTTCCACAAAGGCTTTTCTTATGTCCCTTTCTCTGTTTCTACCCTCTGCACCACTACCCCTTGAGACTGCACCTGTGTCAAGGACTACCGCCATCCTACCCTTTTCCTTGAGGCTTGCATACATATGCTGAACCCATCCCCAATCCGCAGAGCTTTCTGGTGGATAGCCGAAGGAAAACCTTCCATATTTATCTTCTTCATAGAGGCTCTCAGAGAATCTTTGATTCCGCATGGAGTTCGCAACCACCACATCAAACCTCATACCATCCTTCATAAAGGCTGGGTCTGTCATTGTATTTCCAAGGGCAATGTCCGCCTCCATATCATGGATAAACACGTTCATCTTCGCCATGGCGTAAGTGGTATGGTTTATTTCCTGACCGTAAAACCTAAGGGGTGCAGTCTTTGGGTCCTTCCCATACTTTTCCAAAAAGCGAAGCTGACACTTTATAAGAAGCCCTCCAGACCCACAACAGGGGTCGTATACATCCTCCCCAGGCTTTGGGTCCACAATGTAAGCCATCATCATAGCTACTTCCTTTGGAGTATAAAACTCTCCTGCGGACTGCCCAGAGCCCTCCGCAAACTTACGTAGGAGATACTCATAAGCCCTTCCCAAAATATCTGGCTCTACATCCCTTAGCCCAAGCCTGTGTCTGGAAAGAATATCTATCAGACTTCTTAGGCTCTGGTCGCTTATTATCCTCTGTCCTGCGGTAGTTGCATTAAAGTCCACTATGTCCACCACATCCTGAAGTTTGGTGTTGTGTTTTGCTATTTCCCTTACCACCCTCGTGAGGTATTCTCCCAGGTTCGTGCTTTGCTTCCTTATATTTTCCCACCGGGCTATTTCCGGCATATAAAACTTTACAAGGGATGGGTCTTTCCTGATAGCCTCTTCTGCCCTCTCCTTGCTTCCAAAAGTCTTTACCAGCTCCAAAAACTCATCCTCAAAAACATCAGAAAGCCTCTTTATAAAAATAAGAGGCAGTATATAGTCCTTGTATTTAGGGGCTTCTATCTCTCCCCTTATAACACAGGCGGACTCCCAAAGCCAGTTTTCAAGGGTCTTTATGTCCATGTTTTAATTTTACTCAAGTTTGTAGTTCACTGGCACCCTTACCACCACCTCCACAGGAGGCTTTGGAAATAGCCCAGCTACTCTTCTTACCGTATCTACCGCGTTCCTATCAAGCACCTCATAGCCTGAGCTTTCAAGAACTTTTATCTCCTTAACAGTTCCATCGGTGTAAAGCCTTATGGAAAGCACTACTCTACCTTCCCATCCCATCCTTCTCGCTATAGGCGGATAGCTTATGTTTTTTTGAATAATCTGAGATATAACAGATAGCTTTTCCTTGAGGTATAGCTGTCTCTGTTCTTCTTCTGAGGAAGTGTGAGAAGTTTCTATAGCCTTGGAGGCTCTTCCAGTTCCCTCTTGGTTTGTGCTGGTTTGAGCTACTGCTTCCTTAGACCCTCTCGTGCCTGCTGGCTCAGAAGCTACCCTTTGAGACTTTTCACCTTGTGCTACTGTGGATGTGGAGATTTGTTCCTTAGCGGTTTTAGTCTTTTCTGTATTTTCCTCTATTGGCGTAGTCTTTTCGTCCTGTAGCTCGGTGGCTTCTAGTCTACTGGTAGCCTTTTGCGGAATCTCCTGCGGTGTAGACATATTCTGTGTTGCCTTTGGAGTTTTAAAGGCTTCCACCCTGCTCGTAGTCTGCGTCTTTGGCTGAGCGGTCTTTAGCTCTTGTATACTTTCCTCCTTTCTAAACTCTAAAAGGCTCAGGTCTATTTCCAAAGGCTTTGTGTTTTTGTATAAATTTGTCTGCGAAAGCCATACAAAGCCTGTTAGAAAAAGGGCGTGCAGTATAAAGGAAACTCCGTAAGCCTTCAACCTCTGGTTCATCTTACCTCCGTTCTGATGGAAACCCTCTCAAACTGGTATTTCTTCAAAAGCTCCAGAAGACTTACAAGGCTCTGCAAGTTTGCATCCTTGTCTCCTGCTATGCTTATGCGTGCGGAGGGGTCTAAGTTTTTGAGTATCTCCTCAAGCTCTCGGAGGCTTACTTCTCTGCCCTCAAAGAAGAACCTACCCTCCTTTGTTAAGACTATCTCAAAGCTCCTTATAGCCTCTTCCTGTTTTTGGCTTGCCTTTGGGAGGTTTACAGGTATAGAGCCCTGCACCACAAAGGTGGCGGTGATAAGCACAATGGTAAGGAGCACCAGCATAATGTCCACAAGAGGTATCACGTTCATGGAGCTAAACTCTTTCTCTTCCATTTTGCACCTCCCAAAGGGTTAATTTTTCACGCACCTTCCTCAAAAGGTAGTTATATAGCACGGAAGAAGGAATAGCTACCAAAAGACCCACAGCGGTAGCCTTCAAAGCTAAAGCCAGACCCACCATAACCTTTTGAGTATCCACAAAGCCCTCTTGACCTATGGTGTAAAAGGTTAGCATTATGCCAAGCACTGTTCCAAGAAGACCCACATAGGGAGCGTTGGAAGCGGTAGAAGCTATGATGAAAAGCCCCTTTGTAAGCTCCATCTCAAGCTCCTGCTTGCTTTTGAAGTTTTCAAGTTTGAGGTTTCTGTAAAACATAAGCCTTTCTATGCCTATGCCAAAGGCTATAAAGCTAAGAAGGAGCAAAAGACCTATTACGCCATAGTCAACTGAGAGCCTAAGCCAGTCCATGGTGATAATTTTAATGTGAATGGTGATGATAAGCTGGTGGGAAATTTAACATCACCCATATCTGCACCGCAGAAAGTAGCAGATAGAAAACAGGCAAAGAAGATGCTAATAGGTAGGCTAAGACCCGTTTGTTAACTCCGAGAAACTTAACCCTTTGCCAGAGTATGTGTAAGCTCCAAAAGCCAGCTATGAAAGGAAATACTCTAAAGACCATTAACCAAGGCTCTCCTCTCTTTGCTAAAGGTTCAACATTTATACCAAAACCAAAAGCCTGAGAAAAGCCATTAACTATGTTGTGGTAGTATTCAATAAAGAAAAATTCAAGAACATGAGAGAGCCCGCCGACTATCATAAGAGGTGCAAAGGCATAGCCCACTGTAAGGAAAACTCTATTGTAGTCGATTTTGTAAAGCCTTGATATGAGCCAAAAGCTACCCAAAGAGAGCAAAAGGGCTATAGATAATCCCATAAGCATAGCTACAAGGCCACTCATATCTACAAACTTTGGAAGTCCAAAAAGGTTCTGAAGGTATCTACCAACCACGTTCCAGGGCATATGTTCTCCTATAGCACTTCTTGAAAGTCCGTGATGGAAACGCATGGTAATAGTTATAACACCCACAAGGAGGATATAAACCCATACTTCCCATTCCTTTGGCATTTTTATATCTTTGTAGAGTGAGTTTCCAAAGTTTCTTACTTCAAGTTTTACCGCATCACAGGCATGGGCACACTCCATACAAAGCGTGCAGTTTGCCATAGAGTTTCTTTGGTCAAACTTAGAAGGGTTTAGCTCATAAGGGCACGCAAGGGCACAGTCTGGCTTTTTACAGGTTTTACACTCCTCTTGATATGTAGAGAGCCATAAAGTGCCAACCCTTGCAAAGGATGTGTTTACTGAACCTATTGGGCATATGTATTTGCAGTAAGCCATACCTCTAAAAAGGAAAAAGAAAAGGATTGAGAGCATAGTAAAAAAGAAAAAGAAAAGTGCGGTTATAAAAGGATGCCTTAAAACTTGTGGGAAGGTATATAAGATAAACCAGTAAGCTATGATATTTAAACCTATTAAGCCTATGTAGGGATTTGCAAGCCATTTTGGAGGTCTCAACTTTAGACCAACTTTGCTTATGTATTTACCAACAAAGCCATGTGGGCATATCATACAGAAAACATTCCCAAGAGTGGGTAAGGTTATAACCATAAAAAAGGGCCAGAATATGCTCCAAAATACTGCAGTTGTGAATAGATTTTCCTTTGTAGGGTTTGCAAAACCGTATATTATGGCATAAATAAGCAAAAACAGCGTAAAGGCTCTGTAAAAAAATAGCATATAGCGGTTTTTGAAAAGGAAGGAAAGGACTGGGATGCCAAAAATATCCCTTTTGCTTCTCTGTGGTATGAAGTGAACTTTGCTTACCTCCATAGCACACCTCCTTAAAATTGATAGCTAACTCTTACTACAAAGGTTCTGGGTGGTGCTGGTGTATACCTTTTTCTCGCAGTAGTTGGGTTTGCGGATGCATCTTTAGTAACCTCTACCGCATACTTTTTGTCAAAGAGGTTGTCCGCATTGAGAGAAAAATCCCATCTGCCCTTTTCGTAACCAAGCATAAGGTTTGTGACAAAGCTATAGCCTTCATACTTTTCCGAGTTGGCGTTATCTATGTAATAGCTACCCCAGGTATCAGATTGAATGCGAAACTTAAAGCCTGAAGGGTGCTTATACATGGTATAGATTGAGTAATAATGCTGAGGAATGTATGGAAGCCTTTTCCCGCTACGGTCAAAGTTTATTGTTTGATTTCCTACTCTTATTGGCTCGTTGAAACTTTTAAACTTGTAATCCTGATAACCATAACCTACACCAAAGGTTAAGCTTTTTATAGGAGAAAGGTTTAAGTCCAATTCAAAGCCCTTCCTCTCTGTCTTTCCAGCATTTATAAACCTTGTTTGCCCATCTTCAAAGTATCTCACAACCTCATCTTTAACCGGAGAAAGGTAAATAGCCATGTCAAGGTTTAATACTCCTTTCCTTACTTTTGCACCCACTTCGTAATTTTCCACCTTTGCAAGTTTCAGGTTTGGGTTTGAAGATAGCTCACTACTGGTAGGTGTTTGAGAACCTAATGCATAAGAAGCATATAGGTTTAGACCGTCAATAAGTTTGTATAAGACACCTATCTTTGGGCTTACAGAATTGTATGTCTTTTCCCTTGAGTAGCTAAAGCAGTTCTCTATGGCTGGGTTTGGACAGGTTCTGTAGTTTCCACTGGCAAAGTCATAATCAGCCCATTTATAACCAGAAATGTCAAACTTTACCCTATCAAACCTTGCACCCACATCAAGGACGAGCCTATTGAAGTTAAAGGATTGTTGAAGATAAAAACCATATAGTGTTGTTTTTTGTTCCTGCCTTTCGATAAGCTCACCAGCCCTATCTGATAGGGTTGAAACTATTCTATTATTCTGCACAAGGATATCTGCGTATTTGTAATATTTAGTCTTTTGCTCGTCATGCCTTGTTGTAAAGCCCATGGTAAGCACACCGAGAGGGTTTTTGTAATTACCTTGAAAGTCCAATCCGTATATCCATGTGTCCGCATCGTTTATTCTTCCAGTTACTGGGTGATAATGTGTCCAATGGTTTATCCAAAACACAGGCTTTAACTCAAGGTTTCCCACTTCTTTTGTTAACTTAGTGTTGAAAAACCATATTTCTGAGTATCTTCCCATATGCTTCCACGGGTCTGCGGTTCGTTGGACTTCACCAATGTTTTTAAAGGTTGTCCACTGGTCTATGTTCCTTGAGGGGTCCACCACAAGGGCACCAGGTAGCTGAAGGCTTGCCTTTGTATAACCAAAATAGGACTCAATAGTAGAGCCATCAGAAAACATGTATGCAGGTTGTAATGTTATTTGGTTTGTCCAGAACCTATTCCACGGTCTCCAGCTGTTGTCTGTCTGCCTCCTGCTTGCGGAAAGGGTAAGGTAAAAGTTTTTAAAGTTTGTTGTGTAGTTCACATGGGAGAAAAAGGTTCCGTAGTCACCACCGCCTATTTTAAAAACTCCCCCCTTTCTTTCAAAGGGACTTATAGTCTGGACGCTTATCACACCACCTGCAGAGTTAACTCCCCATAAAGGATTTGGACCTTTGTTTACCTCTATAGACTTTACCAACTGCGTATCAACAAAGTCAAGCCTTGTAAGACTGTCTGGGTCTGTAATAGGAACTCCGTTAAGAAGTATCATTATCTGTCTGACGCCGTAAGGAGCCTGAAGCCCTGAACCTCTAAGAATAAGCCTTGTATCGTAGCCTTGATTCCTTGATTGGATAAAAACACCGGGTGTGCCAGAAAGTGCCTCCTGCAGGTTGAACATCTTTGTTTCCTTTATCTTTTCTTGACCCACCACTTTGACGCTTGAAGGAACATCTTCTGTTTTTCTTTCCAGCCTTGTAGCGGTAACGCTGACCTCCTCAAGCTGAAGACTTTGAGCGTAAGAAAAGCTAAAAAGCCCAAGAGTCAAGAGAACATGTTTTCTCATCAAGCAACCTCCTGTAAGCCACTGCTTACCACGAATATAACAAAAATTATCGTGAAAGTCAAGTGGATTTAACAAATTATTAAAAAAAGGGGCGAAGCCCCAAGAGGTATGCCATCAAGGACGCACGAGGGAACCGGTGCACCACCTACGATAATATAACATAAAATTCACAAGATTTCAACATGATTTATATCATATACTTTCTGTGGTAGAATATTAAAAAAACCATGAGGTGCAGGCATGAAGTGGGATAATGTTTACACATGGGAAGGTAAGGCAAGGATACCCCAAGAGGGGCAGTTTATAAGGCTAAAAGAGGACAAGAGCCTTGAAGTTCCAGCAAACCCCATAATCCCCTACATTGAGGGTGATGGCATCGGTCCAGAGATAGCTCCTGCCATGATAGAGGTGGTAAACACTGCGGTAGAGAAGGCTTACGGTGGAAGTAGGAAGATATACTGGGTGGAGCTTTTGGCAGGAGACAAGGCGGAAGAAAAAACGGGTAAACGCATGCCAGAGGAGACCCTTGAGATACTCAAACAAGCTATAGTTTCCATAAAAGGACCTCTTGGCACACCAGTAGGCAAGGGTGGAAAGTCCCTTAATGCGGTCCTGCGTCAATCTATGGACTTTTACTCTGCTATAAGACCAGTTTACTGGCTTGGGCAACCCGCTCCCATTCCTAATCCAGAAAGGGTTAACGTGGCGGTCTTTAGAGAGAACTCTGACGATGTTTATATGAGCATAGAATACATGCCAAAGGCGGAGAATACACAAAAGGTTAGGGAGTTTTTCATAAAGGAGATGGGTGTTTCTGAGTATGCTCTGCCTGAGGACTGTGGAATAACAGTAAAGCCTATGAGCGAATTCAAAACAAAAAGGCATGTGAGAAAGGCTCTAAGGTGGGCTCTTGAAAACAACAAGAAGGTGGTAGCGGTGGTGGGTAAGGGCAATATAATGAAGGCTACAGAAGGTGCCTTTATGAACTGGGCTTTTGAGGTGGCAAAGGAGCCAGAGTTTGAAGGAAGGGTAATAACAGAAGGAGAGCCAAAGGATGGTCAAGTCCTATTGGTAAAGGTTATAACAGACCAGATGCTTATGCAGTTGGTCCTAAAGCCAGAAGCCTACGACGTGATAATCACACAGAACTTAAACGGAGACTATATCTCTGACCTTGCGTCCGCTTTGGTGGGTGGACCTGGCTTTGTCCCCAGTGGGAACATAGGCGACGGCTATGCACTCTTTGAAAGCACGCATGGAACCGCCTACGATATTGCAGGCAAGGGCATTGCAAACCCGTTATCTCTTACACTTTCTGGTGCTATGATGCTTGAATATCTTGGATGGAAAGAGGCAAGCGAGCTCATATATAATGCGGTCAAGAAAGCCATAGAGGACAAACTTGGCACTCCAGACATAGCCAGTGGCTTTAGGAAGCTGGGCATAGAAGCCAAGGCACTCTCTACCATGGAGTTTGCAAGGGCTATAGCAGAAAGGGTTTAGGTTTTAGTCTAATTTATAATCTTTGATTTAAAGTGCGTAAAGAAGCCTAAGAGTCCCAGCTGGAAGAACCCCAGCTATTCCAGGAAGAGCTACCACTGTCCCAGTCATTGGAGGAGCTCCACCAACTGTCGTTGCTTGAGTTCCAATGGTCGTTAAAGACATGATACATAGGGCATGATGGGTCCCACATGGCACGGGAAATATCGCAGTCATCTTGGCTGTCCCACCTTCTTGTGGTGTCGTTGTCAAGGGATGAGTAGCTCTCCCAGAGTCTTCTGTCTTCATCCTCAAGAGGGCTATGAGAGTCTAAGGAGCTCGTGTGTGCTGAGCTGGTGTTTCCCCACTGCTCTGAAAGGTTAGAAATCCCAGGGTGCACGTTAGAAGAGAAAGCTTCGTCGTTGGCATCTTTTATCTTCCAGAGGAGAAAGAGGACTGCCAGCAGTAAAAGTATCCATTCCATAGCTCACCTCCTATCTCTAAGAATTTGGAAAGGCTTCATCGTTGGATTTTTTAATCCTCCATATAAGAAAGGCAAGCACCAAAACCAAAACTAACCACTCCATCGCTACCCTCCCATATTTATAATGTATCCTCCCTCTCGCAAACTTCTCAGAAACTCAAGGTCAAGCACTCGCTCGTAAGTTCTGTCTTTGCTACTGTAGTTGTATATGTATCCCTTGTCGTAGTGTCCAAAGGCTACGCCAAAAAGATATGTCAAAGCGACAGGGCAGGAAAAGAAAAAGTGAATTGCCCTATAGGCTTTCTTACCCTTTACCTCTTGCACCGCAGAGGAGATTTCTTGAGCTATCCTCTTGAAATTGCTTGGCTCAAGGTTTCCTCTGGAAGACTCTGTAGTAAGGAGCAAAAGGTCTGCCTTAATGCCCTTGCTCTCTAAGAAATGCTCCACGTCCGCAGTGGGATTGTGGTGGGAGAAAAAGAGGACTACCGCAAGGTCTTCTCCACCTTCTTTTAGTTCACTTTTCACAAATTGGTAGTCCCTTGTGTGCTCCTTTATCTCCCTTGTGTTTTGTAGGTCAATGGGAAAGTATTTTCTCTCACTGCTATGGTAATGGTAGAAAACAGAGGGTCTTGTGTGCCCGTAGAGAATTCCCAAGGCAAAGGAAAGGCTCGCAGGTCCGTTTACCACAATATGAGCTTTTAGCCTACCTATGAGGGTATAGTCAAGAACGCTTATGAACCCAAAAAAACTCTTTGCAGTTTCCTGCCAGCCGATACCACTTAGCTGACCTGTTTGTATGACAAGTTTTGATGGGTCTATGCGATGGATATTTTTTAAGTTTAGTAGGTTTTCCTCCTTATGGAAGAACTCCTCAAACCTTAGGTGGTCAATGGAAACCGCCACGGGAACTTCCACAATATTTGCACTTAGCCAATTCAAAAGGTCATCCACCTTAGGAAGATGAAAGGGCATAGCCAAGTGCATGTTGAACCTTTCACACACCTCAGACTTTTTATCTAAAGAGTCCACCTTCACTATCCTACCATCCTTCCTAACTCCACCGCTCCAACAGAGGTTTGGTGGTAGCCTTTTCTTTTCCGCATCCATACACAAAGCCAAGGTCAAAGAAAGTTGAAAGCTATTTCCCACAAACTCACTGTCAAAGATAACACTAACAGACCCAGACACAAAGCCTTTGGAACGCAGATATTCCACCACTGGAGTGATATACCTTTTCTTTTCTGGTAGGTTGCAAAAGACCTCTGGTGTATCCTTTATTGCCAGACCCCTTATTAGCTTGCCATCTCTTTCAGAGACCGCAGGAAACTCAAACTCCACATAGGGATTTTCCAAAAGTGTCTTTGCGGACGCCTTTTTTATACCCAAAGCCTTGGCAAGTTTTTCCTCATCAAAATACCTTTCAGAAAGGCGTAGATGCTTTACCAGAGCAAAATGCACCCCAGGGCTTAAATAATCCCACTGCCTTATAAGGTCTACAAGGACTTCTTCCAAATCTCCCCTATGGAGAAACTCTATAAGGTCTTCTTCCTTGAAAAGGCTAAAGTTCCACAACCTTTAATTCCTCCGGAATGTTTATTCCAAAGAAGTTTCCAAGAATCTCCAACCTTGGAGACTCCACCTCACCCTCAAAGACCACCACAGAACCCAAAAGCACCCTAACAACCTTACCCACAAACTCTATAGGCAAGTATAGCCTTAGCAAACCCTCCTCCAAAACCACAAAGAAATTCCCTACCTTGAAGTATCTATTATCCGCTGCGAAAGCATAAGTGCGTATCTCTTCAAGAGCCTTTTCTGTATCTGGTGAAAGCCTTATAACCTGTGCCTCTTCCCTTTCTGCAAGCTCCGCCTGAGCCAGCAGTGAATACATGGTCCACTTTGCCCAACGCTTAGAATTGAGTTTGATGAACCTTCTCGTGGCAAACTTTAGCTCCTTTTCCCTTGATAGGTATTCTTCTATTTTGCTTAGCTCCTCTTCAGGCAGTGAACCTATGACCTGACTGTAGTTTTCTATAAGCTCCCTTCTTAAATAATCCCATACTGGAACCACACCCAGTTTGAGCCCACGAGACCTTAGCTCGTAAATAGGCGTGGAGTTAGGTAAAACCTGCAAATAGGAAGTGAGAGGAACTGTTTTGTATAGACCCTCTTGGACTTCTTGCAAAATAACAAACCTCTCCACAGGCACAGACCAGAGCTCCCTAATCTGCCCCACTTTTGGTTCCTTTTTATGAGGAACTTCCAGAAGCTCATCGCTCCCTTCCTTCAAGTTCTTCTCGTATATCTCCAAAAGCTCCAATTCCAAACTCATGGCACGTCTCCTCTTTCATTACATATATAACCCCTTTTTTGACAAACCTCTGACAAAAACCTTTCCACCATCGCCCTTATCTCCTCTGGAGAGGCATCACCTAAAATCTCCTTAAGTTTACCCTTCCGTAGCCTTTCCCACCTCTTATATATGTTATCCTTAGAAATATCCCTCAGTTCTATCTCCGAGTTATATAGATACTTATAAAAGTAATAGCATAGCACTACCATATCCCCGTCTTTGAGATTTTTCATAAGTGCCTCAAAAAGCGTGCTACCCTCCACTTCCGCAAAGTGATGTCTTGTATCTCTAAGTTTATCTTCGTAGACCACAGGCTTTGCTTCCTCCTCTTCAAAAACCTGTTTCTGAAGACTGTAAACCTCTATCCTTTCACCGTTTATAATGTCTACTAAGAAGTTTCTTATAAGCGTTTTCAGATAATGCAGGTTTATATACTCTAACCTCTGCAGATAGTCTTTGTTGTTTATTAGCCTAAGCCTCAACTCAGATAGGACTTCCTCCTCGTAGTCATCTCCGAATTTTCTCCTTAGCAAGGCATCCATATACTGGCTCAATGAGGACCTTATTAGCTTTTTCATATAGTTCTCTTCCTTTACACCACCATACAAAAAGCCAGAGATAAGTTGTTTGTAGTCCCTCATCTAAAATACTTCCTTCTTAAGCTATCAAGAAACTCAAGGTCTCTACACGTGCCACAAAATTCGTATTTAAACTCTCTAAACCTATCCTTATGCACCATATAGGCAAGCACCTCTTGTCTGTTTCTGTCCTTTAGAATAAAGCACTCTACATCAAGGTTTTGACATGCTTTGTTTTTACCCCTATAGCAAAGGCTGAGGTCTACCCTGCGTTTTGAGTAGGTTTTTGTAGTTAGAAAGACAATAAGGTAAAAGTCTCTTTCAAGCCTTCCTATAAAAGGTCTTTTCTTTCTTGCCTTGTATACTCCAAGGTCTAACCTGAGAAGGTCTTCAAGCCTTGATAGTGTCTCATCGGTAAAAACCCCCAAGAACCTCTCCCCAGAAGCCACAATTTTCTCTTCGTCGCCTAACTTTTTCTCAAAGAGTTTCTCAAAACCTTTGAGCTTTTCCATTTATTATTAAGATTATAGCCTACTCTTCTTTGACAGCTACCATATCAAAGATAACCACCTGCTTTTTGTTGTTTACATAGCACATGCGAATATCATTGTCAAAAGTCAAAGAAGAGGCTACCATGCTAAAGGTTTTAGTCCCAGCGGTTATGTCTATTAAGATTTCCTTTTCCTTGTAGCCCTGTGCCTTGAGGCTTTCTATTGCTTTGTTAAAGATTCTTTGTAGGTTCAACATATCCTCATAGTCTACCGCCTCGTTAAATTCAAAAAGATCATGTTCTATATCCACCCTTGTCCGCATATACTCAACAAAATCCTTAGAGTGTTTTGCACTTTCCAAAGAAGGAATTACCACAATTTTCTTTAACTTAGCACCTTGCTCTAAACACTTTTTTAACAAAAATTCCTGCTGACTCCAATTATGACCTTGTATCGGGTCTTGACGAGGCATACTTAACCCCATCATTAACACCTTCACTTTCTTCAGCTCCTGCTGGTCATAGGTTTCCACCTCGTATTTAATCCCCGCTATTTTGCTGATTAAACGTTTTAAAAGCCAGTAGAGTATTAGGAGAATGACTATGGACGAAGCCAAAAGGCTGAGAGACACCCACTTACCCGGTAATAGCTCACTTAAGAGGTCTTTTATGCTATCTGGAAACCAGCCATAAAAGATGGCTACTAACAAGACTATACCCAAACCTTCTTTACTTTTTATGTCTCCCAAAAGTTGCCTTAGGTTTTTTTGAACTTCTGCGGTTCTCACAATTCATAAATATATAGGTCTCGGTGTCAGATTTCTGACAAGATGGGGGTTGTATGTAGTAAATAGCAAAAAACCTAAGGAGGTGTCAAGATGAAGAGAAGTGCCATAGCAGGACTTTCAGCCCTTGCACTTTTTGCCTTCTCCTGCGGTGGAGGAGGTGGAGACGCAGACTTGCCTGTAGGGGTTGGTGTTGGGTTTTAGGTTTTAGACTTTTCATTATAATAACCCAAGTTGCAAGTTATTATAAAGTTAGATACCTCTCATAAGCATACTTTCCTAAATAAGCTGTCTATAGTGCTTTTCTGTCAATTACAACTCAACTCAAAAGTCTCTCTTCCCTCAAAAGCTCCAAAACATCTCCAGAGTTTATTAACTTCTCTATCAAGGCATTTAAATATTCCCTGTCCCTTATGCCCTTCACCCTTACTTCCACACCTTCAGGAACTCGTCCAAGCCTACTCCTTATAAGGGTCAACACTGTATCCTGCAATGCTTTTAAAAACCCTTCTTCAAGTCCAATCTTTTTACCCTTTTCAATACCAATAATCTCACCCTCTTTTTTACCCTCTTCAAGCCCAAGTCTATACAGAATATCCTTTCTCAGTTTTTTCTTTGGCAGTTTTATATCCTCTGGTCTAACCACTATAGGCATAGGCTTTACCTCCTCTGTCAACCTTATCCTTAAGTTAGGTCTTAGCTCTGTTAGTGTCAAGGCTTTCAAAAGGTAGTCTTTTCTCTCTTCTTCGTTCATGCTTTCCATTGTCTTTATGAGTTTCTCTATGAGATATACCTCATCCTCTACCTTACATAAACATGCCAATAGCCTATCCATAGGGTCTGGGCTTTCCAAAAGCACCTTGCAGTCTATCTGCCTTATGTCAAGTATTTCATACCTAAAGACTAAGTTCTTAATCTTGAGAGAGGACTTCATCCTGAGCTTTTCATTTCCCACATACACCACAAGCTGTTTTATGTTGTGTGTTTTGTATTTTTCTGCTATGGCGGTATAGTAGCGGAGCATTCTCCAAGGCATGTTTGTATCGTTAAAGGATTGGAACTCCATATGTAGGATGCTTTCATCTTCAAGTCTTGCCAAGAAGTCCACTCTTAGCTCTGTGGATGGTAGAGATGTTGGCAATAGCTCTTTGATAGGGGCTGGAGAGAGGATTTTGCTGAGCCTATGGGGGACTTCTTCAAAGATGTCTTTGAGAGTTATATCTTTTGAGGGCACAGAGAGATTATATCATCAAAAAACTTTCTCATCGTATCCCTTATGGTGAGCTCAAGGTTATAAATCCCCTATAACTTGCAACTTGCGTTATAATATAATCCATATTATGTCCATATTATGGCTAGAAAGAAAACCTCTCCATGCGACTCCTCAAACTTGACGCTATTAAAAGAGGAGAGGAGATATACAAAATTATTAGCATTGCCACTCTCAAGGGTGGTTAATCATGAAAATTTTTACAAAAAAGACAAAACCCAAACCCTTTGTAAAATGGGCGGGTGGGAAAAGGCAAATAGTAAACTTGCTGGTAGCCTATATGCCAAAAAACTATGAAACTTACATAGAGCCTTTTGTGGGAGGTGGTGCTCTGTTTTTCCAAGTTCAGCCACGAAAGGCTATAATTGGAGATATAAATCAAGAGCTAATAAACGCATATCTTGTGATAAAAGATCACGTGGAAGACCTCATAGAAGACCTAAAGATGCACAAAAATACTCCAGAATATTACTACAGGATAAGAGCCATAGACCCCAAAAGCCTTGACCCCATTAAAAGAGCAAGTAGGTTTATCTACCTTAACAAAACTTGCTACAATGGACTATACAGAGAAAACTCTAAGGGAGAGTTCAATGTGCCTTTTGGAAGATACAAAAATCCCAAAATAGTGGATGAGGAAAACCTCAAAGCGGTTTCTGAATTTTTAAGGTCATGTGATTTAGAGGTGTTGTGTGGAGATTTTGAAGAAACATGCAAAAAAGCAAAAGCGGGAGACTTTGTCTACTTTGACCCTCCCTACTACTCTACATTTTCAAACTACACAAAGGAAAATTTCACAGAAAAAGACCATATAAGGCTTAGAGACTTGTTTGTAGAATTGGACAAGAAAGGAGTTTATCTAATGCTGACAAACTCCAATACTGACTTTATAAAAAACCTATATAAGGGCTACAGAATTGAAGTTGTAAACACAGCAAGGTTTATAAACTGCAAGGGAGATATGCGTGGAAAGGGAGAGCATGAGTTAATTATTACCAACTATTGACAGTGGTCATTGAAGAAAATACCAGCTTTCCTTTAATATTCAAACATGCGTTGGATAAGACTAAAAAGAGGCAAGATAAAAGTTTATGGCAAGCAGGGAAAACTTCTCCCGAAGGGCATGGCAGAAGAACATACCGCCTTTCTGCATAATCTTTTAAGCAACGATATAAGAGGTATGAAGGAAAACACACTCACCTATAACCTTTGGCTAAGACAAAACGGTTTTCCCATAGGAGAGTTTTATGTATACAAGCTCGCAGACCACTACCTTCTTGATACGCCTTTGGACGTTAGCCATGTGATTGAGGAGTTTAACCGTCTTAAACTTTCTATGAGGGTCTACTTTGAAACCCTTGATATGGAGCATATTTTCCTATTTGGAGAGGGTGTAAGGGAGTTTATAAGAGAGCGTTTTGGTGTGGAGCTTGGAGATTTTGAGGTGAAATCTCTTGACAACATGCTTTTAACCCGCAATCCTATAAGACTAAGGGAGGAGGGTTATGAGATAATAGGTCAAGTTTCTGAACTTCCATTGGATACGAAGGATATGCTATCTGAGGAGGAATACGAGGACATACGCATCCAAAGGCTTATTCCAAAACTTGGAAAGGAACTAAGGGAAGGTTTTTCTCCTTTGGAAGCCTGTATTTTAAAGGAAGCCATTAGCCTCACAAAAGGCTGTTATGTGGGTCAAGAAGCCATAGCAAGGGTCTATTATAGAGGAAGACCTGCGAGGGCTTTGGCACTCCTTGAAGGAGAAGGTCTAAGGGAAGGAGAAAAGATAAGGACAGAGAACAAAGATATAGGAATTATAACTTCTGTAAGTCCGAGAAGTAGTCTTGCTCTCGGATACCTTTTGAGAGCAAAGGTAGAAGAGCAAAAAGACTTTGAGACAAGCGAAGGTAAGAGGGTAAGAGTTTTAAAACTTTGCGAAGAGTCTAAAGGGTAGAATATTTAACATTATGCGTTTGACAGAGGAAGAAAAAAGAGCCCTTAAGAAGGCTTTGGAAGGCTTTGAAGGGGAGGTTTATATATTTGGTTCAAGGCTGAGAGAAGACCTGAAGGGTGGAGATATAGATATTTTGCTAATTCCCAAAAACCCTGAAAACCCAGTGGAGCTTGCACTAAGGGTTCAAACCAAGTTTCTTTTGGAATGCGACCAGAGTATTGATGTGTTGGTATACAGAGACACGGAGTTTTATAGAGAGGTTTTGAAGAATGCAAAAAGAATTTCTCTTGAAGAGCTTTGAGGAGTATCCCTTAGCATGGACAAACATCCCTTTTAGAGACACTTACCCACGCCTCGGGTTTAGGGACTGACTGAAAGTAAGGATTTCTCTCAATCAATCCCAGTGCCTTACTCCAGAGACACTTAAACCGCTCACTAAACAAGTTTTTTATGAAAACCTCCACTTGCTTAGTGAGGGCTTTCTCCATACGGTGTAAATGCAAGCTCCACTTAGCACGGCTAAGCAGATTCCTGCTTGCATTCACATCCGCATGGAGTTTTCTATTGCATAGCTTACACTCAAACTCACTCCTTGCCTTCCTATTTTCTTTGTCTACATACCCACAATTACTACATGCCTGCGAACTGTAGGCAGGATTTACATACACCACCTCTATGCCATATTCCTCGCTTATCTCCTTTAACTTCCTCCTTATCTCCCCAAGCCCAAACCTTATAAGCACTCGCTTTATTGATTTTGGGAAGTTGTTTATTACCCTTTGCAGAAATCCTCTTAGGTTCTCAAGCACAAGCCTTCGTGGTCTGTATAGCTCTATAACCCTGTTTATTACCCTCCTTACCTCATTCTTCACATACTCACTTAGCCTGCGTTGAAGTCTTAAATACCTTCTGCTCTCTGTTGGCTTTTTCCCTCTCCTTTGTATCTCTCTTTGAATTCTGTCTATCTTATCCGCATACTCCCTGACCTTGCTGTAAAACTTCCTGCCAAAGAGGTCTCCTCTGTCTGAAACAAGAAAACACTCCATGCCAAAGTCAAGGGCTACCTCTCCACTGAAAGCTATCTCCTTCCTCTCTATCTCCTTCACAAGCCTTAGTTTGCCATCCTCTGCTATCTGAACCATGCTTGTTAGCTTTCCACCTCTTTCCTCAAAATACTCATGAAGTTTCACAGGCAGATATATAGGCTTTCTTTTTTCATGAGTTGACAGCCTTATCCAGAGGTCAAAGGCTTTTGCTCTCTTTGGTCTTTCCAGCAAGGCACACTTGCTGTCTAAAAGCATAGAGATACCTCTAAAACTTGGCTTTTTCCAGCTTTTGAGAATATGCTTGAATATCTTCTTAGCAAGCAGTCTTTCTTCCTTGACCATCTCATACTCATGCTTGTTTTTGTCTTTGTATATCCACAGGGCTTTCTCACTTTTTGGAATAAGCCATTCCTTTCTGGAGTTGAGATAAAGGAGAACTCTTTTTGTCTTTTCAGGAAGAGTTGAGGCAGAGACTATCTCTTTGAACCTTTCTTGGACATTGGCAATAAAACTTTCCAGTGTAGGGACTACCACATGGTATTGGATAGTGGACTTGAACCTTTCTGAAAGTGGGCAGTTTAAGTGTTTTATGTTAGCTTTTCTGTTAAAGGAGCCAGTTTTGAAGAAGAGAAACCACTGGAAGTTTGCCACGAGCTGTGCGGTTTTTCTGTATAGCTTTAGGACATGAGCTATAAGGGTGCTTTTTCTCTTTGTGGTAGGGCAAGAGACTTCAATAGCCCTATACATAGGGATATTATAGCTTTTGTTTGTGAGTTTGTGTGTGAAACAATCAAGCAACAAATTACCATTATTAGGTATAAATGTCAATATTTTCAGAGACTGGTCGCCAAGACTTACTTAAAGCCAAAAGACTCTTGGAGTTTTCCGTGAAAGGCTATGTGCCCTACGACCCAAATAAGAGCTATGAGCCAGAAGAGCTTGAAAGTTATGATGCTATGAGCTTTAGGTTTGAAAAGTTTGTGGAGACCGCTTTGAGTTTTTTCGTATCTCTTGAGCTGTATCTTTACGGCGAGAAGTCTGCCACTTTGAGAGATAGGCTTTTGAAACTCCAAAGAGCTGGATACCTTCAAGATGTGGAGCTATGGATATCCGCAAGGCTTTTGAGGAACAAGATAGCCCACGCCTATATTCCAGATGAATTAGCAGAGATTTTTGAAAATGTAGTGAGTTTTTCAAAGAGGCTATTCATAGAAGTGGAAACTTTAGAAGTAAAACTGAAAGCCATAGGCTAAACCACTACAAACTTCCAATAGCCCACTTCAAGGTATCCAAAACATGGTCCATTTCCTCAATACTAATCACTAAAGGCATCATCAAGACCATAACATCCCCCAAAGGTCTCAAAAATACGCCTCTTTCTCTGCATTTATAACCCACTTTAAAGCCTGTTCTCTCCCCATAAGGAAACCTTTCACCAGTTTTTTTATCTTTTACCAACTCTATACCTGCCATAAAGCCAAGCTGACGCACGTCTCCTACATGCTTAAGTTCCCAAAACTCTTCAAGCCTCTTTCTGAGATGTTCTATCTTTGGCTGGAGCTTTTCAAGGGTTCTCTCCTCTTCAAAGACCTCTAAGTTTGCCAGAGCTACCGCACAGGCAAGGTTGTTGCCCGTGTAGGTGTGTCCATGATAAAAGTGCTTTAGCTCTCCAAACTCTCCAAGAAAGGCATTAAAGACCTCTTCGGTGGTTAAGGTTGCTGCCAGAGGCAGATATCCACCCGTTATTCCCTTGCCAAGGCACATAAAGTCCGGGCTTACTTCCTCCTGCTCGCAGTAAAACATAGTGCCAGTTCTTCCAAAACCTGTTGCCACCTCATCCACTATAAGCAGAGTGTTGTATTTCCTTGTGAGTTCTCTAACACCTCTTAGAAAGCCTCTTGGAAAGGGTAGCATGCCCGCTGCACCTTGAATGCCTGCTTCCAAGCTCACCGCCACTATATCTTCTCTGCTCTTGAGTATTTCCTCAAGCATATTCAAAAGCTCTTGCTTACACTCATCGCAAAGCCTTCCGTATTTTTCTTTGCAAAAGAGGTAGGGCGATGGAAGTTTAATGCTTTCAAAAAGTAAGTCTTTGTATGTTCCATGAAAGAGGTCTATGCCCCCAAGACTAACCGCACCCAGCGTGTCTCCGTGATAGGCTTCTGATAGGGTAATAAAGGCTTTTCTTTTCTCTCCCTTATTCCCCCAGTATTGGTATGCCAGCTTTATGGCAATTTCCACCGCCTCCGCACCATCCTCCGAATAAAAGACCTTTGTAAGCCCCTTTGGTGCTATTTCCACGAGCCTTTTAGCCAAGAGGATAGCTGGCACATTGGAGCTTCCAAGTGTTGTGGTGTGTGCCACCTTCTGAAGTTGGTCAATTAACGCCTTGTTTAGCTTTGGATGGTTGTGTCCGTGCACGTTGCACCATAGGGAGGATATGGCATCTATGAACCTTCTACCCTTTATATCATAAAGATACACACCCTCTCCCCTTTCAAAGATGAGGTTTTCTTCCTCTCTGTAGACCTTCATCTGTGTAAAGGGATGCCAAAAGTATTCCTTGTCCCAAAGTTCAAGTTTTTCCATCTTAAACCCCTCTTCTCTTGAGTTTATAGTCCTTTAAGGATGTAAACTTTAAAATGGTTTCCCAATTTATTGAACCATCTTTTCTACAAAACAGGTTAGAAAAATCCTTAGTGAGCCTATTTAATAGCTTTTCGTATTCAACTTGATATTCTTCGTTCTTTTCCTTTGCTTTATATCCTATGGGTTCAACCACAAGAATGTAAAAATCTTCTATACCGCTTATCAATTCCCAAAAATCTTTCCCACAGTATTTATAGTAAAAGCCCCTGTTTATAACTCCACATCTTCCATAGCAACAACCTTCCACAAACTCTGCCTTTATACCTTTAGGTAAAATCCTCTTTATTTTCTCAAAATGTTTTTCCATTTGCTTTATCTGAGAGCTATTGCCCCAATTAGGACCCGATTTTATGGAAACAAAGTATCTAACGCCCTCTCTTTCAAACTCAAGGTCTATGCCTTCAGACGAGGATTTTCTTCCGCAGTAAACCCTGCTACACACGAATATGGCAAGCTCTTCAAGCCAATTACCGAATATGGTCTC
The DNA here is from genome assembly GCF_033971325.1 of Hydrogenobacter sp. T-2. Taxonomy (NCBI): domain Bacteria; kingdom Pseudomonadati; phylum Aquificota; class Aquificia; order Aquificales; family Aquificaceae; genus Pampinifervens; species Pampinifervens diazotrophicum. The sequence goes on along the minus strand of NZ_CP117180.1, from coordinate 1,661,968 downwards.
CTCCTGAGATGCAAGATAGTAGTCAACCAAACCTTTAACTATTTCGTAAGCATTCTCCATTCCTTTAGCTTTGTATAGATAAGGATTTTTACGCTTAATTATATCAGTCAGCTTGGCTTGAGCAAGTTTTAAGATACGCTTTTCATGAAACTTTACAATATTTTCCTCGCAATAATCCCTTACATCCTTTAAAAGGACCTCAATATCCATGCTTTACCAAGTTTAATTGATTAAAATTAGCTTCCTTTGTTAACCTTTCCTCTGCCAGCTTTACATATTCAGGAACTATGTCTATGCCTATACAATTCCTTCCAAGCCTATAACTTGCCACACATGTAGTTCCACTTCCCATGAAAGGGTCAAGGACAGTGTCTCCTTCTTGGGTAAACAGTTTTATAAACCACTCTGGAAGTTCCACTGGAAACACCGCACTATGCCCCTTAAAACTACATTCTGTAGACAGGTGTAGAACGTTTGTTGGATACACCCAGTCCTTGCCAAGCCAGTTTATGACTCTTTTTCCAAAACCTGAGCGAGTATTTGAGTTAAACCTTATAAGGTCATTTTTACTAAGTTTGGAAAGCCTTTTTTCCGCCCAACTTCCTATTGGCACCTTTACCGCATCCTGAAACATCTTGAACCTTTTACTTTTGGTAAAATGCAAGAGCCTTTCCCAAGCATCTCTGAACCTGTTGGGCCACTTACCCGGATAGCAATTCTTCTTATGCCATACGTATTCCTCAATCCATAGCCACCCTTCCCTCTTAAGAGCAAGAATTAACTCTATCACATAGGTGTGTCTCTCTCCATTTACAACTCTTTCCTTTATGTTTAATACAAAAGAGCCGTCCTTTTTAAGGACTCTGTAGAACTCTCTCGCCCTTGGCAAAAACCATTCCACATACTTGTCTGGATGTATTCCGCCGTAAGTGTTTTTCCTTCTATCCGCATAAGGAGGTGAAGTAAATATAAGGCCAACGCTTTCGTCAGGTATTTTCTTAAGAACCTCAAGACAGTCCCCATGATAGAGATAAACTTGAGGCCTCATTACCATGATAATAATTATAATAGCCTCCACACCACTACCAGCTCTCCCTTTATTTCTCCCCTACTTTCCAAATCCTTTAGGACCTCAGAGAGCTTGCCCCTTATATACTCCTCGTGTATCTTTGTAAGCTCACGTGCCACACAAAGAGGAACTTCCGAGCCATATACCTTCTCCATAACCTGTAGACTTTTTACCACTCTGTTGGGTGATTCAAAAGCTATTATGGTGCTATCCTTGTAAACCTTTAGCTCCTCAAAGAACTTTTCAAGCCCTTTCCTTGGCAGAAAGCCTACAAAGGTAAACCTATCTGTTGGAAGACCAGAGCCTACAAGGGCAGTAAGGACAGCACTGGGTCCAGGGATTACCTCTACTGGTATACCCTTTTCCACACATGCTCTTATTAGTCTGTATCCTGGGTCTGAGATGGAGGGCATGCCAGAGTCTGACACAAGGGCAACGTCTTCCTTTTCAAGGAGCTTTAGAACCTTTGGCACTTGCACGCTTTCCTTTGGCTCGTAGTAGGATATGAGTTTTTTGTCCTTTATGTTGTAGTGGTTAAGAAGTATCAAAGTTCTGCGCGTGTCTTCGCAGGCTATGAAGTTAACGCTTTGGAGCACCTCAAGGGCTCTTAGGGTAATGTCTTTTAAGTTTCCTATGGGAGTGGCAACCACATAGAGCTTTCCCATCTTACTTCACCAAAAGAAGAGGTATGTTTATATGGTGCAGGACAAAGCTTGTTATACTTCCAAGAAATAGCTCTCTCACTTTCCCCTTTGAATAGGCTCCCATAAGCAGTAGGTCCACATCTCCCTCGTTGCAATGGCTCACTATCTTTTCCTCTGGTATTCCCTGCAAAACCTCCAACTCAACACCTTCAGGTCTTTCTGGAGGCGTATCACCCACATAAAGTGCGTAAAGCCTGGCATCATAGAGCTTAGAGAGTTCCTTTGCAAGCTCAAGGGCTTTTTTTGAAATGTCTCCTCCATCGTAGGCAAGGCATATGTTTCTTATGTGCCTTTTCTCTTCAGGAACAAGCATAACTGGAGACTTGCTCCTTCTTGAGACTACCTCTGCGGTGGAGCTAAGGAGAAAGCCCTTTATGGGACGCTTGCCCCTTCTTCCAATAATTAGTAAGTCCTCTGGGTCTGCCTGTTTGACAAGCTCCTCGTAGGGTATGCCTATGGTTTGAAAAGAGGAAACCCTTACACCCCTTTGTCTACCCTCTGCGAGAAACTCCTCTATAAGGGTATTAGCCTGCTCCTCCAAAAAATCTTTTACCTTCCGAGATATGCCAAGATAGTAGGTAAAGCCAAGCACTCCCGCCAAGTCCTCTAAAAAGCTCTCCTCAAGCAGTCTGTTATCTATTATGTGAACTCCCACCACAGGAACTTGAAGACTCTCTCCCAGCTCAAAGGCATAGTCCTTTGCGGTCCAGCCGGGCTTTGAGCCGTCAATACCTACCACTATCCTCTTAAATATCAAGGTTTCTCACCTCTCTTGCGTAGGCCTCTATAAACTCTCTTCTTGGCTCTACCTCTTCTCCCAAGAGTATGGAGAGTATCCTGTCCGCCTCTGCTGCATCCTCTATGCTAACTCTGAGAAGTCTTCTTGTGGCAGGGTTCATGGTGGTTTCCCAAAGCTGTTCTGGGTTCATCTCCCCAAGACCCTTATATCTTTGTATTTCAAAGGACTCCTTTACCAACTCCATAGCTTTAGAATAAAGGTCCTGCGGGCTTTCCACTTCTACAGACTTCCTTTCGTAGACTATTTTCACAGGGAACTTTACCCTTGAACCCTCAAGAAGAGACCTGTAGGACAGAGAAGAGAGAAAGTCCACATCTACCATAACCCTTCTGTTAGTCATCTTGTCTTTGAAAACTATCTCGTAGGCATCCTCAAGCCTATCGTAGTGGGTATCTATAGCCATGTCAGAGAGCAGTTTCTCAAGCTCCTTTACCTTTTCGCCAAGAAGAGAAGAATCCCTTAGAGTTTCCTCTGTAATACCTGCAATGAGAAGAGCCTTGAGGACTTCTTCTCCCTTTAGCCTTGCCATAGCTCTATAGCCTTCTTCAATTTCCTTTACCTGCTTTAGGACCTGCGAGAGGTTTTCTCCTCTGTATTCTGCCCCACTTTGGTCTATGAGGACTGCCTCCTCTTCAAGGGTTTTGAGGAGAATGCTTTCAAGCTCTCTGTCATCCTTCACGTATTGAGACCTTTTGCCCTTCTTTATCCTGTAAAGTGGTGGCTGTGCTATGTATAGATGTCCTGCGTCTATTAACTTTGGCATATACCTGTAGAAAAAGGTAAGAAGTAGAGTCCTTATGTGTGAGCCGTCCACGTCCGCATCCGTCATTAGGATTATTTTGTGATACCTGAGCTTTGAAAGGTCTAAGTCTTCACCTATACCACAGCCAAGAGAGCTAACTATGGTCTTTACCTCTTCGTTAGCAAAGACCTTGTCAAGCCTTGCCTTTTCCACGTTGAGTATTTTTCCTCTAAGAGGCAGGATTGCCTGAGTTCTTCTGTCTCTTCCCTGCTTGGCAGAGCCTCCTGCGGACTCACCCTCTACTATGAATATCTCGCACTTGCTTGGGTCTCTTTCTGAGCAGTCCGCCAGCTTGCCTGGAAGAGAAGAGTCCTCAAGAGGAGACTTTCTACGCACTAACTCCTTTGCCTTTTTAGCTGCCTCTCTTGCCAGTGCAGCCTCTACTGCCTTTTCTACTATAAGCCTAAATATGTCTCTGTTTTTGTCAAAGTATTCTGAGAGGTATTCGTAGGTTATGGACTCCACTATGTTCTTTACATTTTGGTTTCCAAGTTTTGTCTTTGTTTGTCCTTCAAACTGAGGCTCTGGCACTTTACAGGATATGACCGCCACCAGCCCCTCCCTTAGGTCTTCACCTGTTATGGTTTCCTTTAGCTCCTTCTGGAGCTTAATATTGGGTAAAACCTTCATAACCGCCTTTGTAAGACCAGACCTAAAGCCTGTCAGATGCGTTCCACCCTCAAGGGTCTTTATGTTATTCACAAAGGTTTCCACAGACTCTCTGTAGTCCTTTGTATAGGTAAAGGCTATATCCACATCCACACCATCTTTCTCACCCCTTATCCTTATCACTTGGTCAAACAATTGCTCCTTGCCACCGCAGAGAAACTTCACCAAATCCTCTATACCCTTGTCAAACTTGTAGGTTAAGTCTTTTCCACTTCTTTCGTCAACAAGCCTAAAGGTGCACTCAGGGTTTAAATATGCCAACTCCCTTATGCGTCTTTCTACGATGTCAAATTTTATCTTTGTAGTTTCAAATATCTCTGGGTCTGGCTTAAAGACCACCTTTGTCCCACGCTTTGTGGTATTACCTACCACCTTTACTTCATACAGTGGCTCTCCTCTTCTGTATTCCTGCTTGTGTATCTTTCCATCCCTGTAGACCTCAACCATGAGCCACTCGGAGAGAGCATTTACCACCGAAGCACCCACACCGTGCAAACCCCCAGAGTATCTGTAGACCTTTTTGTCAAACTTTCCTCCTGCACCAAGCATGGTAAAGACCATCTGAACCGCAGGAAGACCCGTATCTGGGTGAATGTCTACGGGTATACCCCTTCCGTCATCCTCTACCGTTATAGAACCGTCCGCATGGATTATAAGGTTTATGTGGCTGGCATAACCAGCCATATGCTCGTCCACTGCGTTGTCAAGTATTTCCCATATGAGATGATGAAGCCCCCTCTCACCTATGTCTCCTATATACATAGAGGGTCTTAAGCGGACATGCTCAAGACCAGTGACTGCCTTTATGTCTGTTGCTTGGTATTCCCTTTGGATGTTTTCTTCCCTTTTCTTTCCCATGTTTTTAAAAGCACCCCCAGCGGGATTCGAACCCGCGATCTCCGCCTTGAAAGGGCGGTGTCCTGGACCGGGCTAGACGATGGGGGCTAAACCTTTATAAATTATAGCAAAGCATCCCTTTCATGTCAAGTGGTTGAACCCTCTTCATCAAGATAAAAGACATCATCAGATATGGGCTCGTTCCACCTTTTGAAGCCAGGAAGTGCCTCCACTCTATACCACGCAGACCTATACCATACTCCCTTAGGCTGTCTTTTTACTGGGGCAACCTCTGCCGCTTTTGTCTCCGCATGGTAGTCCCAAGTTATGTAGGCGTTAAAGTCTTGGACTATATCCGTTATGGCTACGCCAAACTCTGTGGTCAAAGCTACTTGGAAGTCTCTCCAACGAAAAACAGAAGAGTCTCTAAGAGTTAGACCAAAATAGCCTACACCACCATCCTCTCTAAGGGTTGCTATGCCTCTACCTATAAAAGCTCTAAAGGCAGGCAAGGTCTCTGGTGGATCTGAGACAAAAACATCATAGTGCCCCAATATTTCTTGAGGGAATGGGTTTCTCAAGTCCCAGACCCTTGCCTCTGCATTATCTATGCCAAGCTCTTTGAAAATCCTGTTGTCAAAGTCAATTAATCTCTTATCTATGTCTATAACCAGAACACTGCGAGCCTTCCTTGAGAGGGCTACCGCCAGACCAGTAAGGTCATCCTCTGCACCCAAGACAAGAATATCCTTGTTTCTTAGGTCGCCTCTAGAGTCCATAAAGAGCACCCTTGCCACCGTGGTCTCTGGCGTGACAGAGCCTTGGTCGTAGTCCCTTATGGCATTGGGTCTGTCCTTTGTAATTTGAAGAAACTCTCTATAAAACTCTATGTCCACATAAAAGGGAATGCCTCTGCCCTCACAGGCTTGGCACACATATTCCACATATGGCTCTATGCCAAGGTCTCTCACCAAGTCAAAACCCTTTTGAGTGAGCCTTATGTTTTCCTCGTCATCTATAAAGGCTATACCCTTTTCCACCAAGGTCTTTATTATGCCAGAGGCTGCAGGCACAGGCAGGTCGGACATATCCACTATTTCCCAAAAGTCTCCACTTTTGAGAAGTGCGGAAAGCACACGCTCTATGTTCTTTTTGTAAACCCTAACACCACCCAATTCCCTTGCCCTACTGGCAAGCTCCACAAGGATGCTCAATATACCACCTCCATTCCAAGAGTTTAAGCTGTATAATTATACCACAACACGGAGGCTATTATGAAAGTGCAAAAACTCTTTAGAAACTTACCACAAGACCCAGCAAGCCTTGAGCCCTTTTCAGACTGGCAGGAGATATCTCCAACCTTTGAAAAGCTACCCATAGGTGATTGCACTCTCCTCGTGGCAAGCATAAGGGATGAGGACTTTGACAAACTCCTGCATATATTCCAAAGCAGAGAGGAGGCGATGGGAGCTTTCCTTAGTGTAGCCATGGAGCATGGCTGGGAAGAAGTTCCACAAACCTATTGCATATACCACGCCCAAGAGACAAATGGTAAACTCATAGCAGGTCTAAGCATAGAGGGACAAAGGAACACCTACGAGCAGACCACGGTGGAGCAGATGGTTCAAGCAATGGCAAGGGTTCACAGAGTGGTGGTTTACTCCTCTGACCTGTTAACCTACATAAAGGACATCTATCCAGAGGTAGACCAAAAAGCCTATGTTATCGCAAGGGAGATAGCCAAAAGACTTGGAAAAGCACCAGAGCTTGAGGAGCTGGCAAAGATATATGGCATGCCTATTGAGAGCCTTGAGGAAAAGCTAAACCTCATAGAAAAGCTCCTTGAAAACCCCCTTAGGACACCCTATGGAGAGGTAAATTTACCACCCTTTAGCTACCCACTTGCGGAATGTGAATAAATGGTGTATAATCCCTTTCATAGGTTTTTGGAAGCCTGTGCTTCCATGACATCTTGGCAGTTGAATAGGGTTTTTGGTCTTTGAAGTTAAGGGGGTAGTATTCACTCAAGAGGCTTGAGAAGTCTCTCCTCGTCAACTTCCATTATGGCGGTCTTTTCTTTGAGTTTTTCCAACTCCTTTAACTTTTTGGCTATTAGCTCTCCCATTGAGATATTCCTTTTTATGCTCTCTATACGCAGGCTTTCCCAGAGGTCATAGGGTAGAGATATAGTGGTTCTCTTAAACTTTTGCCTTTTCCTCTGCTTACCTCTCATAGCTTATATTTTAATGCCCTTATGCTTTTATGTTTTAGCATAAAGATGTAGTGATGCTTTGATGTTTTGATGACATATGCCTCAAAGCCTTGTCTCTCAATGGTTTAAATTTGACAATACCACACTCAACCTTGCAGGACCTGACACTTCTGGCAAACCACCTTCACTTGAGAGGGGTGCCCCCTTGACAAAATGCTTGATATGTCTTATTATTCTTTATGTGGTGAGTTGAGGTTGCTAATCCACCGTGTGGAGTTGAAACGGGACCTTTAACGTCCCTGGTCTGCTCATAAAGATCCTGTTGCTAATCCACCGTGTGGAGTTGAAACCAGAATAATAACTTATATACAGCCTCACCTTCCTCAGTTGCTAATCCACCGTGTGGAGTTGAAACTCATCATGGGCTAATGCTAACAGACAGATAAACAGAATGTTGCTAATCCACCGTGTGGAGTTGAAACCAGAATAATAACCTATATACAGCCTCACCTTCCTCAGTTGCTAATCCACCGTGTGGAGTTGAAACACCTCTCTAAGTTGCCTATTTACCGTGTAGAACTCAAACACACAAACCTCTCAAGAACCTTCAAAACCTCTGCCTTTTTATTTCTATAGCTTGCCCTGTTGCAAACGAGCATGGCGGTAGAGGTGGTTATCTCTTCTATTACCACAAGGTTGTTTTCCCTCAAAGTCCTTCCTGTTTGCACCAAGTCCACAATAAAGTCAGAAAGTCCAATGAGGGGTGCAAGCTCCACAGAACCGCTCAAGGGTATAACCTTACACTTTATGCCCTTTTCTGAAAAAAATTCTTGAGTTATGCGAGGGTATTTGGTGGCAACCTTTATGTAGGAGCTCTTGAGGTATTTTTCTCTGTTTTCTTCCTTGCCCGCCACCACTATCCTACAAAAGCCTATTCCAAGGTCAAAAAGCACATACAGGTCTGGTTTTTTCTCAAGTAGGACATCTCTGCCAACCACTCCAAGGTCCGCTACGCCGTTTTCTACATAAACAGGCACATCAAAGGGTTTCACAAGGAGAAACTCATAGTCTCCAACCCTTACGCTTAGCCTTCTTCCCTCTTCAAAGCCCTCTTGTATTATTCCCTTTTTGAGAAAAAGCTCAAGGCTTTCTTCAAAGAGCCTGCCCTTTGGTAGAGCAATCTTTAGCATGGCTTAAAGTATAACATCACAAAGCCCTAAGGGTAAGGTCTCCTACACTAAAAGACTTGAGACCTTCTTGAGTTAGCAAAAGCAGGCTTCCCTCCTCAGAGATGCCCTTTAAAATGCCAACCACTGGCTCTGGAGTGTAAAGTATGACCTCACTATCCTTGAAAAGTAGCCTGTCTTCTATGGCTTGTTTGAAGGCAACAAAGCCAAAGGCATTGAGCTTTTCTATGTCCCTCTCAATAAACCCTAAAAGCTCCAGAAGGAAACTAACCTTATTAAAGGTCTTACCACTAAGCATTCTAAGAGATATGGCTTCAAGGTCCTTTGGAAAGCTCTCTTGGTTGAGATTAATTCCCACACCTATAACTATCCTGTCCCTTAGCCTTTCTGTGAGAACGCCACAGACCTTCTTCCCACCCACATAAAGGTCATTGACCCACTTTATGGCAGGCATAAAGCCAAGAGCTTTTAGGTAAGAAGCCACCGAGTGAGCTATCACAAGAGGTAAAGTAGCCTCGTCTTTTATGCCTGCTGGAATAGAAAAGCTAAAATACAGCCCACCCTCTGGAGAGTGCCAGTGTCTTCCAAGCCTTCCACGACCAGAAGTTTGCCTGTTTGCAACCACCACAGTGCCCACAGAGACCCTTTTTGCTACTTCTTGCGTGGAAGAGACCTCCTCAAGCCAAAGTAAACTTCTCAGCATCTTTGAGGCTTACCTTAAGAAAGTGCGTAGCACAAGAGATACAGGGGTCAAAGCTCCTTATCACAGGCTCCGCATGGTCTCTAAGCCAATCCTCCTTGAGATTTTCCCTGTCCTTTATAAGCTCCCAAAGGGAAAGCTCTATGGCTCTTTGGTTTTGAGAGGTAGGCGGGATTATGTCCGCACTTAGTATCCTGCCTTCACTGTCAAAGGAATAGGAATGCCAGAGTATGCCTCTTGGTGCCTCTGATACTCCATAACCAGTAGAGCTCTTTGGGACCACTTCAACTTTACTTTTTTGTGGCTTTTTGTAGTCCTTCACTATCCGAATAGACCTTTCAAGGGCATGGACTATCTCTACAATTCTTACAAAAATGCCTTTGTGGGGGTTTTTTACCATGGGTTCAAGGCTTAGTTTATGAGCGGTCTCTATGGCAAGTGGTGAGAGCTTTTCAAAGGCGTTGTTAAAACGAGCTATAGGACCTACCAAGTAAACCCTTCCATCCTTTGTCATGGCATGCTTGGCGGTGGAATAGGGGACTTCAAACTCTACAAAGACACTCTTGAACTCTCTTGGACTAACCCTTACGCCTTCAAGATAGATATCTCCCTTAAGTATTGGATAATCCTCCTCTATGAGAGAGACAAATAAAACCTCCTTGAGTTCAAAGTCTGGAAAAGTAAGAGCCTTTAGTTTTTCCACAGTCCATAGAGCTTTTTCAAGAGCCTTTTCAAGGGTCTCCTTTAGCTCCGAAAGGCTCTCGGGAAGAGCACTAAAGCCACCTGGGACAACAGAAACTGGATGAGAAGTTCTTCCTCCGAGAGCTTGGATTATAAGGCTCCCTGCCCTTTTTATCTCCATCCCTGCAAGCACAAGACCCTTGTCTATTTTGGAAAGCTCAATAATTGATGGGACGTTGAAAAAATCGGGAAGATGTAGGAAAAATACGTGCAATGCGTGGCTCTGAACCCACTCTCCAAAATACATTAGCCTTCTAATTTCTTCTATATCTTCTGGTATTTTGACGCAGAAGGCGTCCTCTATAGCCTGAGCACCGCTCATCTGATAAGCGATGGGGCATATTCCACATATGCGTGCGGTAATGTCTGGTATAACTTGGTAAGGCTTTCCTTTGAGTATACCTTCTATGAACCTTGGTGGCTCGTATATTGAAAGCCTTAGACTTTCTGGTTTTCCATCCCTTAAAAACACCTCAAGGCTACCTTCTCCCTCTACCCTTGTGAGGGCTTCTATCTGAACCTTCATAGCCATTCCCTTATGCTTTTATTGTAACCATTGAAGGAAATCCTCAAAAGCTCCTTTAGAAGTTCTTGAGATACCCTTAGCCTACTGTAGCCTTCAAGGAGTGCTTGCAGGTTTGGTTTCTCCACAGGACCATAACAGCCATAACAACCTCTTTCAAAAGTGGGACAGAGAGCTCCACAACCCGCCACGGTTATTGGTCCAAGACAGATGAGCCCTTTGGCTACCACCACGCAGGGATTACCCTTCCTTTTGCACTCCAAACAAACAGGATAAGATGGGAGTTGTGGGCTTTTGCCTTGCAGAAGGGCTATAAGCACTTCCCTTAAGGCTTCCTTGTTTATGGGACAACCTCTTATTTCCAAGTCTACCTTTACAAAGTCAGAGAGAGGTTTTGAAAGGGGGTTCACTTCGTATCTTCCAGAATACACTGAAAAGTATACCTCTGAAAAGTTTTCAAAGTTCCTTGCGGATTGAATGCCTCCAGAAACCGCACAAGCACCTATGGCTACAAGAGACCTTGAGCTCTCTCTTATCCTCCTTATCCTTTCCTCCTCCTCTGGGGTGGATATGGAGCCTTCCACGAAGGCAAGGTCAAAGTAGTCCCATGTGTTCTTAGAGGATGCTTCAAGGAAGTATTGTATCTCAAGCCTTTCAGAAAGCCTTAAGAGTTCCTCCTCAAGCTCAAAAAAGGCGAGCTGACAGCCATCGCAGGAAGAAAACTTGAAAACACCTACCCTCATACCTCTTTCCTCTCAAAGTATTCTCTTATGAGGTCATACCGGAATATGGGACCATCCTTGCAAACAAAGTATGGACCTATCATGCAGTGTCCACAGGTTCCAACAGAACATTTCATATGTCTTTCCAAAGACGCGTAAAGGTTTTCCAGAAGCAAACCCTTTTCCTCAAGAATCTTCACGCAAGCCTTTACCATAGGGTCCGGTCCGCAGGCAAAAACCACCGTGTCCTTGTCAAGCTCCAAGTCCTTCAATATTTCCGTTATAAGACCTACCCTTCCCTTCCATCTTGGGTCTGGTTTGCCGAGGGTTATGTAAAACTCCACCTTTGAGCTCCAGTTTTCATAAAGGTATCTGTAAAGAAGGCTATCGTAGTCCTTTGAACCGTAAAGATGAACAAGTCTCTTAATGGGTTTGTTGAGAGCCTCTTCAAAGACCCATCTTGTTGCTGCAAGACCAAGACCTCCCGAGATTATAAGGAGGGTCTTGTTATAAGCCCTTTCTATCTCCCAGCGATTGCCATATGGACCCCTCCAATAGAGGTAGTCTCCTTCCCTTAGCTGGTCTATATGTCTTGTTACATCACCCACCGCTCTCACTGTGTGGACTATGTAGCCTTCTTCCATGCTGGCTATTGTGATAGGTGCTTCTCCCACACCAAAGGCGTATAGCATGTTATACTGCCCTGGATAGGCAGGCTCTTGAGTCCTTACATGAAAGGTATAAACTCCATCACACTCCTTTATCACTTTCTCCACCCTTCCTGCCTTCAAAAGGTAGGGGTTCTCAAGCGTAGGCAATTCTTCTTACCTCCTCCCTTATGTCTATACCTACTGGACACCATGTTATGCACCTTCCACAACCCACACAACCAAAACAGTCAAACTGGCCTACCCAATAGGCAAACTTATGCATGAGCCACTGTCTGTATCTTGAGTGGACGCTCTGTCTTAGATTGAAGCGGTGGACTGTGGCAAAAGAGGGTGAAAAGCAAGAGTCCCAGACCCTTACCCTTAGACTTTCCTCTAACTCAAGGTTGTTTCTTTCAATGATATCAAAGCAAAAACAGGTAGGGCACGCTTGAGTGCAAGAGGTGCAGGCAACACAGCGTTTTTCTATATGCTCCCAGTATTTCGCATCCATTCTTTCATATAGCCTTTTTGTGAGACCTTCCGTCTGAAAAGCCCTCTTCATCGTAAGCTCTGTTTTTTCAAGTATCTTTCTCTTCTCTTCAAAATGCTTACCTTCCGCCTCTCTTTTATCCTTTACCTTTTCTATTATCCTTTTACCCTTCTCTGAGCCTACCTCTGTTAAAAAGCCTTCAGAAAGCTCCGTGATAAGCAGGTCGTATCCTTCTTTTACCTCTGGACCCGTCTCCATAGTGGTGCAAAAACAGGTTGAAGTGGCATAAGAACAGTTTACCGCAAGCACGAAAAGACCCTCTCTCAAACTTGCATAATAGGGGTCAGGATGGGGGTTTTTGTAAAGAAAGACTGTGTCAAGCACTTTAAGAGCAGATAAATCACAGGCTCTTATATCAAAGAGGCACATAGCCTTTTCCTCTGGCACAAGGGTTTGAAAATTCAAATCTTCTCTTTCTTTCCTCACTCTAATGAGCGGAAGCTCCGTGGGATGTAAAAAACTTTTAAAGGAGTTATAAGGGTGCGTGTAGGTAAAGTAGCCCTCTACCTTTTCTATCACGCAAAAGCCAGGTGCTTCTATGTTCCTATAGCCAAGAGGTAGCTCCTCAAGGCTCTGGACCTCAGAGAGGGCAATAAGCCCATCCCTTAGCTTAGGAGCCAAGACTATGTAGCCATCCTTTAATGCTTCAAATAGCTCCCTAATCCCCTCAAGGCTTAAGAGGTAGCTCCTGCCTTTTCCTTTGCCTTCCATCTGAGATACTCCTCTATAAAGGGGTCTATGTCGCCCTCCATTACCTCCGAGACATTGCCTATCTCAAGACCAGTTCTAAGGTCCTTCACAAGCTGGTAGGGTTGGAATATATAGGACCTTATCTGATAGCCCCAGCCTATGTCTGTTTTTTCACCCTCAAGGGCTTTCTTTTTTTCCTCAAGTTTTTGAAGTTCAAGCTGGTAGAGCTTAGCCTTGAGAAGCTCAAGGGCTTTCAGCCTGTTCTGGAGCTGAGACCTCTCTTGCTGGCAGGATACCACTATGCCTGTTGGCTTGTGCCTGAGCCTCACCGCAGTGTCTGTCTTGTTTACATATTGACCTCCCGCACCACTTGCTCTGAAGGTTTCCATCTCAATATCCTCTTCCCTTATCTCTATGTTTATAGTCTCATCTATCTGTGGAGTTACGCTCACGCTGGCGAAGGATGTGTGTCTTCTTGCGTTAGCATCAAAGGGAGATATCCTCACAAGCCTATGGACCCCGTGCTCACCTTTGAGGTATCCGTAGGCGTATGGACCTTTTATTAGAAGAGTTGCACTTTTTATTCCCGCCACATCGTCTGGGTTTATATCTATCACTTCAACCTCGTAGCCATGCCTTTCCGCCCAGCGTTTATACATTCGGAGTAGCATATTCGCCCAATCGCAGGCTTCCGTGCCACCAGCACCTGCTTGAATTGTCAGGTAAGCGTTCTTTGAATCCATCTCATCGGAGAGAAAAGCCTTTATCTCCAAGTCCCTTATGGGCTTTTCTATCCTCTCTAACTCCTCCCTTAGCATCTGGAGAGTTTCTAAGTCTTCTTCTGGTGTAATCTGGAGTATTTCCTCCACGTCTTGGAGGACCTTTTGTATTTCTTCAAGCTCCCTTATGTTCTCCTCAAGCCACCTTCTTCTTTGAGTAAGGCTCTTTGCCCCTTCGGTATCTTCCCAGAAATCTGCGTTAGCCATTTTTTTATCTATTGCTTCTAACTCCTCTTTCAAGACTTGAGGGTCCAAGGTAGATTTTAAGTCCTCAAACTTCGCCTTTAGCTCTTCCAACTTTTCTTTTGTCTCCGCTATCATAAGAATTTAATATAATCTCAAATGAAGCCTTTGTGGAGGTAAAAAATGCGGAGGATAAGTGTAGCCATAGCAGGTCTTGGAAGGGTAGGAAGTCAGTTTCTTGATGCCCTTTTGAGTGTGCGGTCAGACAATGTAAGGGTTATAGCGGTGGCAGAGCCAAAAGAAGACCTACAGAGCGTAAAACTTGCCAAGGAGAAGGGCATAGCCTACTTCAGAGATGCAAGGAGTATGTTGGAGTCCCTTGAAGATAGTATCGATGTGCTCTTTGAGCTTACGGGTGATGCGGTAGTAAAAAGCGACCTTCATGAAGTACTAGTAAAAACTGGAAACAAAAAGACGGTTATAGTTCCAGAGCCCGTTGCTTACCTTATATGGAGCCTTATAACGGAGGGTGCAAAAGAGTATACCAGATGATAAGGGAGATGAAATCAGAAGACATAGAGGAAGTGCTGAGTATAAATCAAGAGTGTTTTAATTCTGACGCATGGAGCAGAAAGGCTTTTGAGAGAGAGTTTGAACTTAAACATTCCTATAAGTTTGTGCTTGAGGAGGACGGAAAAATAGTAGGCTATGCGGTTGTGTGGAAAATCTTTGAGGATGCCACTCTAATGTCCATAGCTATAAGGAAAGACCGATGGGGCAGAGGCTACGGCAAAAGGCTTATGGGTTTTCTTATAGACTACCTTAGTGGAAAAGCGGAGCGTTTTTTGCTGGATGTGAGACGGTCTAACATAAGGGCTATCAGACTTTATCAGTCTTTGGGTTTTAAAATAGTTTCAGAAAGGAAAAAGTATTACTCTGACGGTGAAAACGCCCTTCAAATGGTGCTTGAGTTGGAGGTAAAAGATGAAAATAAAGGGAAGACCTCTGAGGCTGTTGGTAAGTGAAGAGGAGATAGCCAACAGGATAAAAGGGCTTGCCAAGGAGATACAAGACTATTTTGGTGAACCCTTTTTGGTGGTGGGTCTTTTAAAGGGTGCTTTTGTCTTTACCGCAGACCTCATTAGGGCTTTTGATATCCCCGTGCAGGTGGACTTTATGTGGGTCTCCAGCTATGGCTCTATGCAGGAAAGTCAAGGTCATGTAAAGGTGGTCAAAGACTTAGACAGAGATATAGAGGGTCTAAGGGTTTTACTCGTGGATGATATATTAGACACGGGCTACACTCTTGCAGAGGTCTACAGGCTTTTGGAACTAAAAGGAGCAAGGGAGATAAAAACCTGTGTTTTGCTTGATAAGAAGGAAAGAAGAAAAGTAAACTTCAACGCAGACTTTGTGGGCTTTGAAGTGCCAAACCTCTTCCTTGTAGGTTATGGGCTTGATTGGGACGAAGAGGGAAGAAACCTAAGAGGCATATATGCGGTAGAGTAGTTTTACCTATTCAGGGGAACCACATTGGTATAACACCACGCTGAATATGGAGGGTTTATCTTCGGTGCGAATGCTGTAATAGTTAAGGATTTGGAAGGAGGGTAGTTTCCTATTTTGGTGCAGGTTTTTTCTATTTTTCTTCCACCAGCTCCATATTCAACACATATAAGTTGACAGTTATGCTTCGTGCTATTTATAACCACAAAAGTAGCCTTTTTCCTGATATCTCCCGATTTGAAAACCAAGTCCTCTATTTTTGTTTCCCTTATATATATTGGATATGGTTGTGCCTTTTCGTAGTCTATGGCAGGAACACAGGAAAGATTTGTGAGTATTAATACTCCCATCTTTTTCCATCTTATCATCTTACTTCTTCATACTCCACACCTATCGCACCCGCACCAAGCATATCTTCTATAGCCCTTTCGGAGTCTCCCTGTTTTACATCCACACCCTTTATACCATCAAGTAGCAAAAATGCCTCATATCCCAGGTTTATGGCACCAAGCACCGTGTTTTTCACACAATAGTCTGTGGCAACACCACCCACAAAGACCCTCCTTATACCTCTTTCCTTTAAAAGTTGGTCCAGCATTGTTCCCTGAAAGCCAGAGTAGGCATCAAAGTCTTTGCTTGTTCCCTTTGAGATTATAAAGCGATTGTCTGGAGGTATGTATAGGTCTGGGTGAAACTTTGCACCTTCTGTGTCTTGGACGCAATGTGGGGGCCAAACTCCTCCTTGGTCTTTGAAGGATATATGGTTTGGGGGATGCCAATCCCTCGTAAAAAACACGGGCAGACCTCTTTCAAAAAACAGCCTTATGTATTGGTTAAGTCTTGGGACTATCTTGTCTCCTTCCTGCACTGGTAGAGCACCCCCTGGCATAAAGTCTCTTTGCATATCTACCACAATGAGGGCATCCTTGACAGTCAGCCTTATCTTCATGGCAAAACCTCCACGGGTATCTCCTCTTTTAATTTAATCTCTTCAAGGCTTACTGTGCACTTGTAGGCTCTTATTTCAAGTCCAAGTTGAAAGTAGTCCAGTAGTGCTTTAGAAAATTCTGGGTCCACCCTCCAGTTTGGGGAGAATACTCTTGCATCTTCTCTTTGGACTACAAAGACCACGAGTGGCTTGTAGCCTTCCTTTGATAGTTCTATGAGCTTTTCTATGTGCTCTTTTCCTCTTTTCGTGGGAGCATCTGGGAAAAGTGCGGTTTCTCCCTCTACAAGGTTTACCGACTTTACCTCAACGGGTCTTCCTTCCACCAAAAGGTCAAACCTCTTGTTGTCAAAGCGAGGCTCAAAGGACAAGGGCAGGTTCACATACTCCGCATACAGCTTGGGAGTTATATGAGAATCTATGCATACAAGGTTTTGACCCATCCTTGCGAGCACTATCTCAAAGGGATGTTTTCCACTTTCTCTCTTTGCCACGTAAACCTCGTTGCCTTCTGACAAAAGCTCCCTTAGTCTTCCCGTGTTTCTTATATAGGCACTGTGGACCTTATCTTCAAGAGACACAAGACCCACAAACCTGTTAAGCCTTTTTATAAACTTTGCTTTCTTAAGCTCCGGAAACCTCATTTTTTAGAAAGGCCCCACCGGGCGGTGGGGCAAAACAATTAGGGGAGGGAGGGGGAGGGAGTTTCTAACTTCCCCTAACTTCTTTATCTGTATAGGTATTATTATACGAAAATTTTTCTCTTTGTCAAGGGGTAGTATAAAATAGTATGGATGAAAATCTTGGTAGTCAAATTTGGTGGAACTTCTGTAGGAAGCCTTGAAAGGATATACAACTCTGCAAAAAGGGTGGTTGAAAAGTTAAGGGAGGGCTACAAGGTGGTAGTGGTCTCCTCTGCCATGGCTGGGGAAACGGACAGGCTCATAAACCTCGCAAAGCAGGTGGAAGCTATGCCTTCTGAGCGTGAAGTTGATATGCTAATATCCACAGGCGAACAGCAGGCTATAGCCCTCTTTGCCATGACCTTGCAGAAATTAGGCGTCCCTGCGGTAAGCCTTTGTGGTTGGCAAGTGCCGATAATTACCGACAAGATTCACACAAAGGCAAGGATACAGAAAATAGGTGTCCAGAGGCTAAAAAACCTACTTCAAGAAGGCTACGCGCCTGTGGTAGCTGGCTTTCAGGGTGTGACAGAAGATTGGGAGATAACCACTCTTGGTAGAGGTGGTTCAGACCTCTCTGCGGTTGCACTTGCCTATGCTCTTGGCGCGGACTGTGAAATATTTACGGACGTGGAGGGAGTTTTTACCGCAGACCCAAGGATAGTGCCAAATGCCAAAAAGATACCCGTCATATCTTATGAAGAGATGCTTGAGATGGCATCCTTGGGCGCAAAGGTTATGCAGGCAAGGAGTATAGAATTTGCTATGAAGTATGGTGTAAGGATACATGTAAGAAGTTCTTTTATTGACAGCGAAGGGACATGGATAGTCCCAGAGGAGGAAGTAATGGAGAAAAGCGTAGTAAGAGCCATAACCCTTGAAAGAAACGAGTCAAGAATAACCGTGGTGCGTGTGCCAGACAAACCGGGCATAGCCTACAGCATATTCAAAGCCCTTGGTGATGCACATATAGTGGTAGATATGATTGTGCAAAATGTATCTCACGAAGGTTATACGGATATGTCCTTTACGGTAAACAAGTCAGATGCACCAAAGGCGGAAGAGATAGTCAGAAAGGTTGCCCAAAGCATAGGAGCAAAGGAAGTGGTCAGAGATGACAGAATAGCAAAGGTCTCTGTGGTAGGCATAGGCATGAGGAGTTCATATGGGACCGCTGCAAAGATGTTTGAAGTTCTCTACAAAAACGGTATAAACATAATGGCTATATCTACCTCTGAGATAAAGATATCCTGCCTTATAGAGGACAAATACGGAGAGTTAGCAGTTAGGGAGCTACATCAGGCGTTCATAGAAGAGGGCGAAGAAGTAAAGGTGGTCAATGAGCCCTGAAAGGGTCAGAGAGATCCTTGAGAGGTTCAAAAGTTTAAAGATACTTGTGGTGGGGGACGTGATACTTGACAGATATGTCTTCGGAAAGGTGGAAAGAATATCTCCAGAAGCTCCAGTGCCAGTGGTGGAAGTCCAGAGGGAAGAATTTAGGTTGGGTGGTGCGGGAAACGTAGCCAATAACTTGGCAAGTCTTGGTGTAAAAACTTACCTACTTGGCGTGGTGGGACAAGACTACGGAAGGCACATAATAAAAGGACTGCTAAAAGAAGCAAGCGTAGAAGACTTGCTTGTGGAAGACCCACAAAGACCTACCACAGAAAAGGCGCGCATAGTAGCCCTTTCTCAACAACTTTTGAGGATAGACAGCGAAAGCAGAAAACCTCTTGAAGGCAGACCTCTTGAAGAAGTTCTTCAAAAGATGGACTTAAATGTGGATGGCATAGTGGTATCCGATTACGCTAAGGGGGTGGTTTGCAGGGATGTTATGGATAGAGTCAAAGAGAAAGGAGTATTCTTCTCTGTTGACCCAAGACCTCAAAACAAAAGGCTCTACATAGGAGCAAACTTAATGACGCCCAACGAAAAGGAAGCGAGGAGTATGTTTTCTGAGGAAAGCCTTCAGAGACTTGGCTGGGGACTAAAGAGGGAGCTAAGGCTTGAGACCCTTGTTATAACCCTCGGTGCGAGGGGTATGGCTCTCTTTGAAAAGGAATTTAAGGTTTTTCCTGCAAAGGCTAAACAGGTTTACGACGTCTCTGGTGCAGGCGATACTGTGATTGCGGTGCTTACCGCCTGTGCCCTTGCGGGTGTGGACTGGGATAGTGCCTGCGAGCTTGCCAACCTCTGTGCTGGTATAGTGGTAGGAAAGCTTGGCACTGCAGTGGTAAAGCCAGAGGAGATACTCCAAAGCCTTGAGGAAGGGTGCAGAGTTTGAAGAGCTTGCGGTAAAATACCTTGAAGGCATAGGCTACAAGGTTATTCACAGAAACTACCACTGCAGGGTTGGTGAAATAGACATTATTGCCCTTGATGGTGATACGGTAGTCTTTGTAGAGGTAAAAGGAGGTAAAACCACAGACTTTGGAGACCCAGCGGAGAGAGTGGATAGAAAAAAGATGGAGAGACTACTTAGATGCATAGAACACTATCTCCATAAATATCCATCGGAAGACTACAGGCTTGATGTGATAGTTATAAGGAATGGAGAAATTGAACATATAAAGGGTGTGGAGCTCTATTGATGCCCTTCTTCTTTACCTCCAGTATAAGGGACATCAAGGACTCTAAAGAGAACCTGCCTTACTTCCCTTATATCTGCCTTGAGCTCTCTTACTTCCTGCCTTTGCTCTTCGATCTTGAAGGAAAACTCATTTCTAAGCGACCTTGTTTCCTGCCTCAAGTCCCTTAGTTCTTCCTTTACTTCTTCAAACTTTCTTGCTGTATCGGCTTTATGCTCATTCAGTTCCTGTCTTAGAAGTTTTATGTCTTCCCTTACCTCCTCAAATCTTCTTGCAGTATCGGTTTTGTATTCGTTGAGTTCTTGTCTCAGAAGTTCAAACTTCTTATCCGCTTCCGCCTTTACAAATTTTATGTCTTCCCTTACCTCTTCAAACCTTCTTGCGGTTTCCAGCTTATGTTCGTTCAGTTCTTGTCTTAAAAGTTTTATGTCTTCCTTTACTTCTTCAAACCTTCTTGCGGTATCTGCTTTATGTTCATTCAGCTCCTGTCTTAAAAGTCTTATGTCCCCTTTTACCTCCTCAAACCTTCTCGTGGTATCAATTTTGTGGTCATTTAGCTCTTGTCTTAAAAGCCTTACATCTTCCTTAATCTCTAAAAGTTTTGACGCAAAGTCATCAAGCCTCTTGTCTATGTGCATCATAAGAAAAACGCCCACTCCCACTACCGCACCGACTACGGTTATTATTCCTATAACAAGCTCAAAGGTCATAGATAAATCATATAACCATGTCTTGAGAAAGTCAACTTAAAGCATTAAAGGTTCTCAGAAACTTAGCAAAAAGTGCTTTTGCGTGGAAACAGCTTCTTTCTTCGCAAACTTCTGGAAAACATGGACTACAGGGAAGCTCAAGGCTTATTTGGAAAATTCTTTCTCCTATAGGTTTCCAGACAATAGGGTCTGTAGGACCATAAAAGATAAAGGTAGGGATTCCACAATAGCTGGCGAGATGAGAAAGTCCGCTGTCAAGACCTACAAAAAACAGAGCAGCCCTTAGTGCCTTTGCTATCTCAAGGGGTGAGTAGCTCTCAAAGTAGCTTTTTATATGGTCCTTTAGCCAGCTATCCGCTTCACCTATGAGATAGATGGTTTTGTAGCCTTCCTTTTTTAGGAAATGCTCAATCCTGAAAAAAAGCTCAAGGGATGGGTTTTTCTTCCATGAACCACTTGAGGGGTGAAGCACCGCACAACCTTTGAGGGGGCTTTTCTCTGCAGGCTCAAGAGGCAAAACCTTTGAAAACTCTCCTCTTAAGGACAAGCTCTGAAGGTAGTGCTCCACTATCCACATTCTCTTTTCTGGAAAAGGTTTCACATTTCCCTCATAGGATATCAAAATCTTTCCTTTAAACTCAGTCTTTGGCATTTCCGAACTTACCATATCCGCCCAACCTACCTCTTTGGCAATAACGAAGTAGTCCGTGTTTCCTACCACCCAGACCTTTCTTCCAGACCTTTTTAGAAGCTCAAGGATAGGAAAGGTTAAAAGGGTATCTCCAAGACCACCACGGCGATACAAAACCCACATGCTATAATAAGGAATTTATGATAAACCACAACGTATTTATAGCACTTCTTCACTATCCTGCAATGGACAGAGAGGGTAGGACGATTATTACTTCCTTCACCACCATGGACCTTCATGATATAGCTCGCCCCGCAAGGGCATACGAGATAAACACCTACTACATAGTTCAACCTGTGGACGGTCAAAGATACATAATAAAAAAGCAGATTGAATATTGGCTCTCACAAGAAGGTCTAAGGACTAACCCTACAAGAAATGAAGTGGTAAAAATGGTAAAGCTGTGTTATACCTTTGACGAAGTCCTTGAAGACCTGCAAGCACAAAGGGGCAGAAGACCTATAATAGTAGGCACGGATGCAAGAACCTATACTAATACAGTTTCTTATCGCTGGCTTTCAGAGGAAATTCACAAAAGAGAGAAGGATTTTCTTATAGTTTTTGGCACGGGTTATGGCATCCCACCGTCTCTTATGAATACCTTTGACTACATCCTTGAACCCGTATATGGTGCAGGAGATTGGAACCATTTATCGGTGAGAAACGCAGTAGCTATAATACTTGATAGACTTTTGAGTAGAAACAGGTGCTGAGATGC
The DNA here is from genome assembly GCF_033971325.1 of Hydrogenobacter sp. T-2. Classification (NCBI taxonomy): domain Bacteria; kingdom Pseudomonadati; phylum Aquificota; class Aquificia; order Aquificales; family Aquificaceae; genus Pampinifervens; species Pampinifervens diazotrophicum. The sequence continues at coordinate 1,640,309 of NZ_CP117180.1, read as the reverse complement.
TTTACCACATAGCCTTATATCTAAGAGATTACCTCTTTGCCTTCAATGTGTTTAAATACATAACCTTTCGTTCCTTTTTGGCAGTCTTTATTGCCTTTTCCATTACCCTTATCCTAACACCTATCTTTATGAGAAAGATGAAAGCCATTCAAAGGCTATTCAAGGGCTACATAAGAGAATACACGCCAGAGGGGCATCTTGTAAAAAAATATGTTCCCACTATGGGTGGCATTATCATAGTCCTTTCTGTTCTTTTGACTTCTTTGCTTCTTATGAGGCTTGACCTTATCTATTTTTGGGTTATCGCTTTTTGTATACTGGGTTTTGCTCTAATAGGCTTCTGGGACGACTTTGTTAAGCTAAGGAACAAAAAAGGCATATCCGCCAAGCAAAAATTCTTGGCACAGGTTCTTGTTGCTGGGCTGACATCAACCCTTATATACCTATACAGTGGCGTTGACACAAAGCTATACTTTCCTCTATTCAAAAATCTTCAGATAGACCTTGGGTTCTTATACATTCCCTTCGGTATGCTGGTTATAGTTGCCACTTCTAACGCAGTAAACCTTACAGACGGGCTTGATGGTCTTGCTATAGGTCCTGTGATGACTACCGCTGCAAGTGTGGGTATAATAGCCTATGCGGTAGGTCATATGGACATTGCCAACTATCTGAATATTCCCTATGTTCCCTACGCAGGAGACCTTACAGTTTTATGCTTTGCCATATTAGGTGCAGGGCTTGGCTTTTTGTGGTTTAATGCCTTTCCAGCTCAACTTTTTATGGGAGATGTGGGAGCTTTGGCTTTGGGTGCTGGGCTTGGTGTGATGGCCTTAGTGTCCAAGTCCGAGCTTTTACTTCCTATTGCAGGGGGTATTTTTGTCCTTGAGACTCTTTCTGTTATACTTCAGGTTGTCTACTTTAAGCTCACAAAAGGCAAAAGGCTCTTTAAGATGGCTCCTTTTCATCATCATCTTGAGCTCTCTGGAGTTCCAGAGCCAAAGATCGTGGTAAGGATGTGGATTGTGTCTCTCCTTTTGGGTATTCTCGCCCTTGCCACTCTCAAACTAAGGTGATAGCAATATGTTTTTGTAGGTGCAGGTTCTTCCCTTTAGAAGCTCCACCACCGTATCCACAGGCTTTGGAGAAGACACTATGACCGGGCCTGCCTTCTCCTCAGGAGGTAAATAGGACTTGCCTACCAGTTTATCTCGGTCAATCCAGTAAACATAAAGCTCAAGATAGGTGTTTTTGTTCCAGAAATGCCTTATGGCTCTGTCCTTGTAAAGAAAAACCATTCCGTCATAACCTACAAGAGACCTTATATGCATGAGCCCTCTTTCATGTTTTTCTGGTGTGTCCGCCACAAGAAGCCTGCATTCACGCACTTGCCCCTGAGAAAGAGAGACTAAAAGGAACAGGATGATATTGAAAATTATTAGCATCTGGTTTATATTATATAACCATGCTTAAGGAAGAGAAACTTCAAGAGTTTATAGAGGCGTGCAAAAACATGGGGCTAAAGATTACGCCCCAAAGGGTGGCAGTTTATGAAGTATTACTAAGCAGGGATGACCACCCCACAGTTGAGGAGATATACAACGAGATAAAGAAGAAGTATCCCTTTGTGTCTCTTGCTACCGTATACAGAACTGTAGAAACCTTGGAAGAGCTCGGGTTCGTGAAAAAGGTTGCGTATTGGGGTGGTTCTGTAAGATATGACGCTAATGTAAGCGACCATCATCACCTTATATGCACCCAGTGTGGAGCCATAAGAGATGTGGAGTTTTGCATAGATTGGACACCACCCGCATACATGGAAGGCTACAGAGTTCACAAGTATTCCCTACACATATACGGAGTATGCCCTAAATGTCAGGCGAGAGAGAACTGAGAGTTTACTCACAACAAGAGATTGAAGAAAAACTCAAAGAACTTCCACTCTGGCGTTATGAAAAGGGATACATATTAAAAGACTTTGAAACCAAGAACTGGAAGGAAACGGTCTTTCTCTTCAACGCTATTGCAAGCCTTGCGGAAGCCCACTGGCATCATCCAGACGCAGAGGTGAGCTTTAAGAAGCTGAGGGTCAAGCTAACCACCCACGAAGCCAATGGTGTAACAGACAGAGACTTTGAGCTTGCCAAAGAGATAGAAAAAATCTCTTCACTTTTACTCAAAAGGTGATATAATATAACTCTCTAAAGGAGCCGTAGTTCAGCCCGGTCAGAACGTCGGCCTGTCAAGCCGAAGGGCGCGGGTTCAAATCCCGTCGGCTCCGCCACTCTTGTAAAAAGTCATATGTTATAATCTTTCTTATGTTTCAAGGTTCAATCGTCGCTCTCATAACACCCTTTAAGGACGGAGAGGTTGATTTTAAAGCCCTTGAGAGCCTAATAGACTTTCATGTAAACAACCACACGGATGCTATTTTAGTGTGCGGGACAACTGGAGAGTCTCCTACTCTTACCTTTGAAGAGCATGAGAGGGTAGTGGAGCATGCGGTCAAGTATGCTAACGGAAGGATAAAGGTAATTGCAGGCACGGGTGCAAACGCCACTCATGAAGCCATAGAGCTCACATCTCATGCAAAAAGGGTGGGTGCGGATGCCTGTCTTCTTGTAGTCCCCTACTACAACAAACCTACCCAAGAGGGACTATACCAACACTTCAAAACTGTAGCGGATGAGGTGGACATTCCAATAATTCTCTACAATATACCTTCAAGGACTGGAGTGGAAATATCCCCAGAGACAATATACAGGCTTGTAAAGGACTGTCCCAACATAATAGGCTCAAAGGAGTCTACACCAAGCATGGACAGGATTTCTGAACTAAAAAGGCTCTTAGGAGAAAACTTTACCATACTATCTGGAGACGATTCCCTTACTTTACCCATGATGGCTTTGGGTGCAAAGGGTGTAGTATCTGTTGCCAACAATATAATGCCGAGAGAAGTGAAAGCCCTTGTGGACTATGCTCTAAAGGGTGATTTTCAAAAGGCAAGGGAACTGCACTATTACCTTTTTGACCTCTTTAAAGTGCTCTTTATAGAGACGAATCCCATTCCTGTAAAGACCGCCTGCTGGGCTCTTGGAATGTGTGAAAAGGAGTTCAGGCTTCCCCTTTGTCCCATGAAGCCAGAAAACGAAGAAAAGCTCATACAAACTCTTAAAAAATACAAACTTCCCGTGGTTAGAGATGCTTAAGTTTTTGCTATTTATAAACTCCCTATACCTTGGGCTTGGCTCTTTCTTTAGTTTCTTTATTGCTCCCACTCTTTTTAAGGTGCTTCAAAAAGAACAGGCGGGTGTGGTGGTGGAGAAGGTTTTCCCTGTATACTTTAGCCTTGGGCTTGTAGTTTCTCTTATTACCTTAATACTTGGCTTTAAATACGGTAAGCTAATATTCGGATTGGCTCTTGTAAACGCTTTAACCCATGCACTCCATATCTTTTACGTGCTTCCCACCGCTCATAATCTAAAGATGGTAGACTATCAAGCCTTTATGAAGTGGCATGGTATATCCATGGGTATGAATTTACTGAGCCTTTTCCTTACGCTTCTTATATGCATAGTTCTTATGAGAAAATGATAGAATTGAGACTTTCCATGCTTCCAGTGCCTAAGAGCAATAGGTATATAAGGAGAAGAGGTGGCAGAGTGTTCAAACCTCCAAGGGTAAAAAACTGGGAAGTTAGTGCTTTGTGGGAGATAAGGGAGCAATACAAAGGAGAGCCATTAGAAGGTAAACTGTCAGTTTATGTGGAGCTTGTGCTTCCTAACCATAGGAGAAGAGACATAGACAATATGCTAAAAAGCCTGTGGGATATCTTAGAAAGGGGTGGCGTGATAAAAAACGACAGTCAGATATACGAGGTAAGAACTATAAAGAAAGTTGTAAAAGGTCTGCAAGGGACCATAATAAGATTGGGAGAATTTAATTATGGCACTGAGGGTTCTTAACAATCCATTACTAAAGCACAAGCTAAATATTGTGAGGCAAAAACAAACTCCACCAGATAAGTTAAGAACTCTTCTTGAGGAAATAGCCCTTATGAGCATGCCTCTAATATTTGAAGATATCCCTATAAGAGTAGAAAGAATTGAGACACCTACAGGTGTTGGGGATTTTGAGTTTGTGGAAGAAGAGGATTTTGTGTTTGTTTGCATACTTAGAGCTGGTCTTCCTCTGTTAAATGGTGCTCTACAGGCATTGCCGGGTGCAGGGGTAGGGTTCTTAGCTATAAAAAGGAAGGAGCAAAACTTAGAGGCAGAGCTCTTTTACAAAAGACTGCCATCCTTGGAAGGCAAATGTGTGGTTTTGCTTGACCCCATGTTAGCGACGGGAGGCACTCTTAACCTTGCCCTGAGTGAATTAAAACCTCTGAAGCCCAAAAGACTCATATCTCTAAACCTTGTTGCCTCACCTGAAGGAGTTGAAAGGATAATTTCAGAACATCCGGATGTTGACCTTTTTATTCTTAACATAGATGAGGGTCTAAACCCCGCAGGCTACATAGTCCCAGGAGTTGGAGATATAGGTGATAGGCTCTTTACTGAAGGTCTCTAATGTATTCTGTTGGGTCGAGGGGGACACCCTCCTTATTTCTCAGCTCAAACCTTAGTATGCACTCTTCAGAGTTGTTTTTCTTGCCCACTTTAGCTATAACCTGTCCCCTGCTTACTCTCTCTCCTCTTCTAACGAGATTTGTCTCGTTGTAGGCATACAGGGATATAAAGTTTTCATGCTCAACTATGACCATATTTCCATAAGCCTGTAGGTCACCTCCGCTATAAATTACTCTGCCTTCTTCAACAGCTCTTACAGGTGATGAGCAGGGTGCAGAGATTTCTATACCTTTTGGCACTTTGACAACCTTACCTTCAACAGGTATTGGTATATTTAGATTTCTTGGTGCTAAGATGGTAGGCGTCTCCCTCTCTGGCTCTGCTAATACAGCCCTTTCCTCTCTCCTACTGACCTGCTGTCTTCTATCCTGTGTTGGTCCTTCTGCGGTTAGGGTTTCTCTCTTAGGAATTTTTACCTCTGTCCCAGCCCTTAAAAATTTACCCTTTAGCTCTGGGTTTAATCTTTCCAATTCCCTAAGCGGAACGCCTGTCACCCTAGAAACATCGCTAAGTCTGCCTCCTCTCCTAACTTTATATATATCATAATTTTCTTGCCTCCTTCTTGCCTCCGCCAATTGCCTTTCTCTTACAGGCACTTTTACTTTTGTGCCTGCAGGAAGCCATTTACCCCTTAACTCTGGATTGAGCCTTTCTAAATCTCTAAGAGGGACACCTGTCGCCTGTGCCACATGCTCAAGCCTTCCACCTCTTTTAACGGTATAAATCTCATACTTTTCTCCTGGGCTTTCTCTCCCTTCTGTTTTTGCTTGCAAGCTACCCTTAGGCACTCTCACCTTTGTGCCTGCAGGAAGCCATTTACCCCTTAACTCTGGATTGAGCCTTTCTAAATCTCTAAGAGGGACACCTGTCGCTTGTGCCACATGCTCAAGCCTTCCACCTCTTCTTACTGTGTAGATATCATGATTTTCTATTGTAGATCCTTCTATTCTATTAGCACTTGTTCTTGCAGGAATCCTTATCTTCTGACCTTCCACAATTCTATCATCTTTCAAGTTATTAAATTCCTTAAGAGTTTTTACATCAACACCAAAGCTATTTGCTATCCTCTGTAGAGTATCTCCTCTCTTTACCTCATATATGGCGTATTTTTCTGTAGACCTTACTTGTGTGGCTTTTACTGGTATGCATATTGTTTGACCAACTCTTAGCCTTCTCTCATCAATACCTCTGTTGGCAGACTTTAGGGTGTTTATATCTATTCCCTCTCTCCTGGCTATCCTTTCCAGAGTGTCCCCTTCTTTTACCCTATAGTTTTTACATTCCAGGGCAAAGGAAAAGCTAAGACTAATACCTAATAGTAAAATCCCTTTCCTCATGGCTTGGCACCTCCTTGAGGATCTCCATGCGGTCAACTCTTCCCGCAGGAGGACCCTCCCAAAGTTGTTTCAAAAACTCCCATACCACCTCCTTATCTCCCTGAACAAAAACCTCAACCCTTCCATCGGGCAAGTTTTTAACCCAACCAGTAAGACCATAACTCTGAGCAATCCTTTTTGTAAAAGCCCTATAACCTACACCTTGCACTATACCACTTACATATATTTTTAGAGCTATCATCTATAGAATTTTACATCAGAAAAACTCAGTTGAAAAGTCAAAAGGATATGTAGTATCATTAAAGAACTACAACCTACAGGAGGTATTTTCATGAAAACAGCCATACTTACAGCCTTGCTATTTTTTTCCTTTGCCCTCGCTCAGGACTGTAAGGTTCAAGAGGGCTATGCAAGCTGGTATGGTGGAAAGTTTCATGGTAGGAAAACAAGCTCAGGAGAGGTTTTCAATAAGCACAAGTTTACCGCAGCGTCAAGAGATTACCCCCTTGGAACCTATCTACTGGTTAAGAACCTCAGTAATGGGGAAGAAGTAGTTGTGGTAGTAACAGATAGGGGACCAGCCAAAAGGAGCAGAATAATAGACCTCTCAAAATCCGCAGCGGAAAAGATAGGAATGCTAAGGCAAGGTGTAGCTAAGGTTCAGGTAATGCCCCTCTACTGTGCGGTAAAGGGTGATGAACTTAGCGAGGAGGTTCACGAAGAGATTATTAGAGACCTTCTAAACACATTGTAGGGTTTCTGTTTGCTACAAGCGTCCCGCATCCTCCAAGAGGGTCTTTTCTAAATCTGTTGGAGAGCGTAACCCTTATGCCATAAGATTTCAAAAGTAGAAAGGCTCTCTCATACTCCCAGTCCTCCACATCCTTGAATTTGCCTACTGTTTGGTTATACCTCAACAATGTGGCACTCACTCCCAAGGATTTTACAAGCATGGCAAAATCCTTCAGCTCCTCTTCCGTATCGTTTACTCCTTTAAGAAGCAAGTAAGCGAGGCTTATCTTTTTCCTCTTCCTCAAAGACATACTGGAAAGCTCTTCTCTTAAGGTTTGTATAAGATCTTCCAAACTACCAGCATAAGGAAGCAGTCTTTTCCTTGTTTCTTCTTTCACAGAATGCACAGATATGCTAACTCCTCTATGAGGTAAGGCTAAAAGCTCTCTAAGTTTTTTAACTGGGTATCCTGTTGTGTAGAAGCTCACCCTCAAGCCCAAAGCCTTAAAGTGCCAGAAGGCTTTCTTTACCGCTTCCCAGTTCATAAGAGGCTCACCTATACCCGCAAAGGCTATACCTCTTATTTCAAGCCTATCTTTCAAAAGTTCATATTGCAGTATTATCTCCTCCGCAGAAAGGTTTCTCAAAAGCCCACCCTTACCTGAAAGGCAAAAGGGACAGCCTATTGCACAACCCACTTGAGTGGATATACAGAGGGTATCACCTCTATAGTAGACTGCTTCAACCCTACTTCCGTCATGAAGCTCAAGGAGAAACAGCCTGTTAAGATTACTACTCAATTCCTGCAAAAGCCTCATTTTCCACAGAAGCCCTTCTACAACAACCGCCACAAGTTTGGCAGTGTTTGAGAGCCTTTTCGTAGCCCCCCGGCAATACGTCTTCTAAGTCTATCTCCTTTTTTGAATCTTCTGAGACAAGACTTATCTTCCACTTTATGGGGTCAACATGCAGAACTTTGTAGACTTTGCCTCCGTAGCAAAGTTCACTTCCTGCCTCGGGTAGTATGGACTTTATGAGGTAGTTTTCCCTTTCAAAGACCAAACAACACATAAGTCTTCCGCAAGGACCTGTAAACTTCTGAGGCGATAGGGGGAGGTTTTGCTCCTCTATATCGCGTAAAGACACAGACTGGAACTCTTCCTGAAATCTTATACAGCAAGGCATATCTCCGCATGCACCAACCCATCCGAGCATCTGCACCGCGTCTCTCACTCCCACCTGCCTCATCTCTATCCTTTTTTTGAATATCTTTGCAAGGTCTCTGACAAGGTTCCTAAAGTCTACCCTATGGTCGGAAGTATAGTAGAAGAATATCTTACTCTTGTCTAAGGGTATGTAGGTCTTTATGAGCTTCATGTCAAGCCCATGTTCAATTATCTTCTTTTTGCATACTGCCATTGCCTCCTTGGCTTTCTCTTCGTTTTCTTCCATCCTCTGTATGTCTTCTCTTTTTGCCTTTCTAAGGAATATGGCTCTATAAGAAGAGGGCTCCTTTGAAGTGCCAAGCACCCTTACCACCTCCTCTCCCTTTTCTGATTGAACTACAAGAAGCTCGCCCCGGGATACATCCTTTTCCCATACACCTTCAACCTGAAGCACCTTATTGGTATCCTTAAACTTTGCCTTTATGTAAGACATTATTCACACCTCCTCTAAGCTGAAAAAGCAAAAGGCTCAACCTTATACCTTTGCTTAAATATTCTAACCCCATGGACGCTTTGTCAAGAGATTGCTGGTAAACCTCTTGCCTTGTTTCCAAATATTTTTTGTGAAGCAGGCTTATGATAACTTTCAAAAGCAAGGCTTGTCTCTCATATTCCCAGTTTTCTACCTCAAGGGCTTTTTTGTATAGTGTAAGTATATCGCCTTCAAGCAAAGCCTTTGCGGTGTTTATTAGCTCTATGTCCTCCTTTAACTTCAGAGCTATCTCAAGGCTTCCTTCAGAAAGTTCAAGGATTAGTGGGTCATCTATTCCTGTTTTTTCTTTCAATTCTTCTTCGCTCAACGGTGGAACTTCAAGGAGAAAGCTGCGGGATTTTATGGTAGGCAGTATTTTTTGGAGCTTGTTGGCTACCAAGAGAAAATGGGTATCCTCGGGAGGCTCTTCAAGAACCTTCAAAAGGGCATTCTGTGCCTGCATGTTCATAGCATCCGCAGGCTCTATAAGAACTACCTTTCTTTTAGATAGGGCGGGTTTAAGATATACAAAGTCCTTAACGCCTCTTATTTGGTCTATCTTTATCTCAGCCTTTTCTGGCTTGAGGTATATAAAGTCTGGGTGGTCTCCTTGGAGGTAGAGATAAACCTTTTTACCTCTCTTGTCCTCTCCGTAGAAGGCTAACTCCTCTTCCTTTTTCTCTTTAAAGTCCTTCATATGGAAGCAAGACTCACACTCTCCACAGGGTGGGTATTTTTCTTGTAGACACAAAAGGGAACTTGCAAATTCAAAGGCTATATCCCTTTTTCCTATGCCTTCCTTTCCATACATTAGAAGTGATGCTGGCACACGTCTTTGGTAAAAGAGTCTACTTAAGAATTGTCTGAACCTCTCCCTCATATCATAAGCTCTTCTACAAACCTTATGTGATGTTTTCCCTGTTGGAATTCTCTACTGGAGAGAACCCTCTTGTGAAATTCTATGTTGGTCTTTAGTCCACTGCCAGATATTCTAAACTCCTCAAGGGCTCTTATAGACCTCTTTATAGCCTCTTCTCTTGTTTGCCCCCAGCATATGAGCTTGGCAAGGAGAGAGTCATAATAGGGTGGCACAGAGTAGCCACAGTATAGGTGAGTGTCTACCCTAACACCATAGCCTCCTGGGAGATATAACTCTTCTACCATGCCAGGAGAGGGTAAAAAGGTATTTGGGTCCTCCGCATTTATTCTACACTCTATGGCGTAGCCTCTTCTTTCTGGCTTTTGTATGTTTAATTTTTCACCCCTTGCTATTCTTATCTGCCACTCTACCAAGTCTATGCCATAGACTATCTCCGTGACAGGATGCTCTACCTGTATGCGTCCGTTCATCTCCATAAAATAGAAGTTGCCCTCTTGGTCTACAAGAAATTCCACCGTGCCTGCACCCTCATATCCTATCTCTCTGCAAAATTCAGCCACAAGTTCTTCCATTTCTCTTCTCTTTTCTTCTGTAAGATAAGAACTTGGAGCTTCTTCTATGAGTTTTTGATGTCTTCTTTGGATGGAGCACTCCCTTTCTCCGAGGGTAAGCACCTTTCCATATTTGTCTGCAAGGACTTGGATTTCTATGTGTTTGGGGTTTATGAGATACTTTTCAATGTATACTCTTCCATCTCCAAAGGCTACTTGTGCCTCCTGCATGGCTAAAGGTAATTTCTCCCTTAGCTCCTTTTCGTTGTTTATAACTCTTATGCCTCTTCCTCCTCCACCTGCGGCGGCTTTTATAACTATTGGATAACCTATCTTGCTTGCCACCTCAAGAGCCTTCTGAAAGTCCACAGGTCCATCGCTTCCCGGCACAAGGGGAAGTCCAACCTTTTTTGCCACCTCTTTTGCCTTTACTTTATCACCGATTAGTTCAAGGGTTTCCGCAGAAGGACCCACAAAGATCTTACCACTCGCCCTAACTATTTCTGCAAACTTGGGGTTTTCTGACAAAAAGCCGTATCCCGGGTGGACCGCATCTGCACCCGAGACCTCAAGGGCAGACATTATTCTGGGCGTGTCTAAATAGCTCTTTGAGGGTTCTGGAGGTCCTATGCATATGCCTTTGTCTGCAAGTTTTACGTGCATGCTGTTTGCATCCGCTTCTGAGTATATGGCTATAGTCCTTATGCCCATTTCTTTGGCGGTTCTTATAACTCTAACCGCTATCTCACCTCTATTGGCTATAAGAAGGCTTTGCATCAAGACTATTTTACACACAAAGGCTATACAATTTTCACATGTCAAACAAGATAGTAGTATGCATTACAGGAGCAAGCGGTGCCATATATGGCTATAGGCTCTTACAGGTTCTAAGTTCAATGGACTTTGAGATAGACCTTATAGTCTCCTCTTCTGGCTGGGTGGTTCTAAAGCAAGAGCTTGACCTAACCAAGGCAGAGATACTCAGGGAGTTTCCAAAGGTAAGGCTCATTCCAGAAAAGGACATAGCCAATCCAGTAGCCAGTGGCTCAAGGCTTATCTTTTATAGGGGTGTGGTGGTAGCACCCTGCTCCATGAGCACCCTCTCTCATGTAGCCTGTGGGACTAACCAAAACCTTATCCACAGAGTATGCGAAGTTGCACTAAAGGAAAGAGTTCCTCTTGTTTTGTTGGTAAGAGAAGCACCCTACTCTTTGATTCATCTTAAAAACATGCTTGAAGTTTCACAAGCAGGTGCAATAGTCATGCCCGCAAGCCCGGGTTTTTATCACAGACCCAAAAGCCTGCAAGAGCTTGTAGACTTTGTGGTGGGTAAAGTGCTTGATAGTCTGAGGATAGAGCATAACCTATACAGAAGGTGGAGGGAGTAGTGTCAGAAATTTAGCCTAATGGAGGGTTTAATATTCTTTGTAGAAACTCACAGGAGGTAGGCTATGAAGTTTCTCCTTTTGCTTTTGGCTTTTGTTAGCCTTGTGATGGCTCAGAATACGCCAGAGCCCTTTGGCTTAAAGCTGGGAGTGTCTACAAAGGAAGAGACCCTGCAAGTGATAAAAAAAGAGGGTGGAAGGGTTGTGGATAGTGGCTATAGGATAATAAAGGGTGATATAGTAAGCCCTAATATTGAGGGGGTAGGGGTAAAAGGCTTGCCTGTGGACGGCTTGCAAAGTGCTACCTTTTGGTTTTTTGAAGGCAAGCTCTTTAAGATAGACTACATTTTTCCATTTAATATGTATAGTGGTGATTTTGAAGTGCTGTATAAACATCTAAAGCTAAAATATGGGGATCCAACACAAGTAAGTAGAGGAATAGATGAAAATATAGAATGGGATTTTGGAGAATTGAGAATAACTCTTACAGACCGCTTTTTTGAAACAATTCTCATCTACGAGCATGTGCCACTTTCCAAAAGGGCAGACCAGAGCGACCAAGAGGTTTTCAAAAAAAGAGACCTCAAAACCCAAAAGAGGCTTATAGTATACTATTGGGCGGGCTATGTCTCTTAAGGATATAAAAGAGGAGGAGCTTTTAGAGTTAATTGAGGAGTATTTTGATGAGCGTGTGGTAAAGAGGGGAATTAACTATGCAAAACAGGGGCTGGTGGTAAATAAGGAGTTTTTAAATCCTAACTACCTTTATGGTGAGGTTTATGGTAATGAGCTTTACAGCGTGGAAGTGGTTTACTTGGATGGTGATTTATATACAAACTGCACTTGTCCTTATGGGGAGTTTTGTAAGCATGCGGTTGCTCTTTTGTTGCATAAAGGGGAGGGAAAGAGGCGAAAAGAACCAAACCTTAAGACTTTTATGAAAAACCTTTTGAGGGAGCTTGAAAACACTGGATTTTTGAGTTTTGATGAGGATGAGTGGCTGTATATAGTGCAAAATACTGACAAGGATAGTGTATGGAAGTCTCTTGTGGATTTCTGTAAAGAAGTAGCGGATGGCTATTATGAAGATTTTAGGATTGATGATTTGATTGTTCCTTTTGTTGAAAGGTTGGAAAGTGGAGACAGAGCAAGGTTCTTTTTGGATATTTACAATGCCTTTGATGAATATTTTCCAATAGGTAGCCATGCAAAGGTGCTAAAAACTTTTGAGGAAAAGGACAAAGAGGTTCTCAGGAAGGCTATTGAGAAGGATATAAGTCTTAGGGAAAATCCTTTTGTATTAACATTTTTAGGTGAAACTTTATAAAGGAAGTCAAGCCATGAAAAAACTGCTTTTTGCCTTGCTTTTTGTGTGGAGCAGTGCCTTTGCCATTAACGAAGAGCTATGTAGAAGCCTTGTAAATGCCGGAGACTACTCAAGGGCAGTGCAAGTAGGACAGGAGCTAATCAGAAGAAATCCCAATAGCTACTGGGCTCACTTGTGCTTGACAAGGGCTTACTACGAAGTTGGAGACTTTCAGAAATCTCTGGAGCATGCACAGGCTTTGGAAAGACTGGCAAGGAACGACGAAGAGCTTTCAACCGCTTACAACCGCTTGGGGCTGGTTTACAGTAGACTTGGAGACCTTGACACTGCTCTTATGTATCATATGAGACACTTGAGCCTTTCAAGAAAGATGGGGGATAGAAGGGGAGAGGCAATAGCACTCAATAACATAGCTCTTATATACGAGAACAAAGGCGACTACCAAAAAGCCCTTGAATACTATATGAGGTCTTTGAACCTAAAGGATGACCCAAGAGAAAAAGCTCCAACCTTGAATAACATAGGAATTGTCTATGACAAACTTGGAGACTACAAAAATGCGGAGAGGTATTTAAAACAGGCAATAGAGCTTGCGGAAAAGAGCGGAGACTTTCATGGTGCTGGTAGAAGGATGCTAAACCTTGGGAATATTTATAGGAAAATGAAAAACTACAAACTTGCAGAGGAATTGCTTTCTGAGGGCTTGGAGAGGGTTAAAAGAGTGGGAGATAGCTATTGGGAATTTGTGGGATACAATTACTTTACCTACCTCTACTTTGATATGAGAGACTACAAAAAATCTCTTGAGTATGCTTACATGGCTTATGAGCTTGGTAAGAGAATGGGATATAACAATTCTAATGCTATAGAATACATATCTGCCATTTTGCTAATTAGACCTGAGCTTAGGGCTTACATTGAGGAGATTTCTAAAGGGGACAGTGAGCTTTTAAAGGCGGTAGAGGAGGCAAAAAGCTGGGACGGTGTTAAAAGGCTTGTGGCTGAGGCTAAGGATTCTCAAAAGCAAGAAGAAACTCCTCAACAGCAAGAGCAAGCTCCCAAGAAGGGTTCACAGAAAAGGAAATGAAAATAGTCAAAGCCAAGCAGATGCAGGAGATAGACAGAAGGGCTATAGAGGAGCTGGGTATTCCCTCTCTCTTGCTTATGGAAAAGGCGGGGCTTTCGGTGGTGGAGGTCATAAGAAGGGAGTTTCCAAGTGCCAAGAGGGTTTTGGTGGTTGCAGGCAAGGGAAACAATGGGGGCGATGGGCTTGTGGTAGCGAGGCATTTGCATCTGCTGGGCTATAGGGTTTCTTATGTGCTTGCACTTGGTGAAGACCTAAAGGGGGATGCAAGGCTTCAACTTGAGATTTTGAGAAGGCTTGGGCTTGAGCCAGCAAGGGAGGTTAGCTTTTCTGAATTTGACCTTGTGGTGGATGCTCTCTTTGGCACGGGCTTTGAGCCTCCCGTTAGGGGTGAAGCCATAAGGTGGATAGAGCTTATAAACAAGAGCGGGCTTCCTGTGGTTTGCGTAGACATTCCCTCTGGGCTTTCTGCGGATAGTCCAAAGGAATACGAGCCATCAGTGAGAGGAACTATTACCATAACCTTTCAATTTCCAAAGCCTTGTCATCTTTTGCATCCTGTTAGCCTACGCTGTGGAAAGCTATATGTGGCAAATATTGGCATACCTCAGTGGCTTGCACAGGACATAAAAACAGAGCTACTCACAAGGGTAAAAGTGCCTAATAGACCTGCAAACGCTCACAAGGGGCTTATGGGTCATGTGCTTTTGGTGGGTGGGAGCGTAGGAAAGACGGGTGCGGTTATTATGAGTGCCAAAGCCTCCACAAGGGCGGGTGCTGGGCTTGTGAGCGTGGGCGTGCCAGAGGGTCTAAACCACATCTTTGAAACAAGCCTTGTGGAAGAGATGAGCATTCCTCTAAAGGGTCAAAAGAGGCTTTCCCTTGAGGCTATAAAGCAGGTTTTAGAAATTCAAGAGAGGTTTTCTGCCATTGGCTTAGGTATGGGTATGGATAGGTATGAGGAGGGACGACAGATAATAAAGGAGCTCCTCTTGCATGTTAAAAAGCCTTTGCTTTTGGATGCGGATGCTCTAAACAACCTTGCGGACTTGGGAGTAGAAGTCTTGAAAGAAAGAGAAGGCACAACGGTGCTTACTCCGCATGTGGGTGAGTTCCAAAGGTTAACAGGTCTTGAAAAAAACCACATCTTGGAAAACTTCTTAGAGGTGGCTCAAGAGTTTGCGGTAAAGTATGCCTGCTATCTGGTTCTTAAGTCCTCAAGGACTGTTATAGCTACTCCAGAGGGTAGAGTTTTCCTTTCCACAAGAGGCACGCCTGCCATGGCAAAGGGTGGTGTGGGTGATGTGCTTGCAGGCGTCCTTACCACGTTTCTTGGAAGAGGTATACCAACAGAGGAAGCTTTGAAGTTGGGTGTTTTCTTGCACGGTCTTGCAGGTGAGATAGCGGAAAGCAAGAGACACAGAGAAAGTCTAAGAGCCCTTGACCTTGTGGAAGAGCTTCCAAGTGCCTATAATCTAATAGAGAATGAAGCCTATAGTCTTTCTCTTACTTACATTCCTTAGTGCCTGTGGCATAGTGCAGATTGAGATAAGGGACAAAAGTCCTCAAAGGGAGGTTAGAAAGACACAAAGTCCTCAAGAAACAAAGCCAACTACTCAGCAAAGGGGAGAGCCTACTACAAAACCTCAAGGAGAAACTCCAAAAGAAGCACAAAGCCCACAGCCTTTGAAACCTCAAGGAGGAACTCTCAGAGTTGCTATGCCTGTGAGGGGTAAAATTGCACGCACCGAAAGAGGATATTTTATTACCACTTCCTGCGATGAGTTTTTTAGGTCTGTGAGCAACGGTAGAGTTTTGTATGCTGGGGATGACATAAGGAATATGGGTTGGGTGGTTATGGTAGACTCAGGAGATGGCTATGTGTATGTGTATGCAAGGGCAGGCGGTTCGCTGGTAAAGAGAGGAGAGACGGTAAAAAGGGGACAGCCTTTGGGTAGGGTAGGGAACTCTGGGGATAGTTGCGGTATCCTCTTTGAGGTTAGAGACCAAGAGGGAAGACCAGTAAACTTTGAGCTTATGATATAATAAACTATTATGATAGACATAGCCTTTGCACAGCAAACAGGACACGGTTCAAGCCCAGTAGGAGCACTCCTTTTCCAACTTATATTCTTTATAGCCCTTTTTGCTCTTTTTTACTTTCTCCTCATAAGACCGCAGAGCAAGGCAAGGAAAAGGCATCAAGAATTTTTGGCAAACCTCAAAAAGGGTGATAGGGTTGTAACCACAGGCGGTATATGGGGCACGGTGGTGGAGATAGGGGACGATACAATAACTCTTAAGGTGGATGCCAACACAAGGATAACCTTCACAAAGGAAGCCATATCTCACTACCAGCCAGGCTACAAGAAAGAAGAAAGAGAGAAGGAAGAATAAATTTTTTCTATGAAGCTGTTGCTGGAGGAGGGGGTAATTCTTCCAGAGTTGGAAGACCACCGCAAAACCGCTCTTGTGAAGGGTAAACAAAGCATAAGCTACAGCGAGCTTATAGAAAATATCTCTTCCTTCGCAACCCTTGTGGATATCCTACCCGGTGAGAGGGTTCTTGTATGCTCCGAAAACAGACCTGAGTGGGTTTATGCCCTCTACGGTGCGTGGCAAAGGGGAGGGGTGGTAGTTCCTGTGGACTTTATGTCAAGTGTGGACGAAATACTATACATCCTAAAAGAAACAGAACCTGCAGTAGTTTTTTGTTCACAGCAAACGGAAAGCTCTGTCAAAAAAGCCCTTCAAAGGTCTGGAATAGAGCCTCTTTTTTACAACTTTGATGCTCTGATACTTCCAAAACCTCATGGAAAGTCCATGAGTAGGAGCTTGAGCGAAACCGCCCTAATTCTTTACACCTCTGGCACTACTGGACAGCCAAAGGGTGTTATGCTTAGCTTTAAGAACCTGCTTTCTAACATAAGGGCTATAGAGAAGGTGGGTGTGGCAGGAAAAGAAGACAGAACTCTTGCCCTTTTGCCATTTCATCATTCCTATCCTCTTATGGTTACTTTGCTTGTGCCTTTGTATCTTGGTGCAACGGTGGTCTTCATAGAAAAACTAAGCTCAGAAGAACTCCTCAAAGCCTTAAGAGAACACAAGATTACAATCCTTGTAGGTGTTCCAAGGCTTTATCAGCTCTTACATCAAAGAATGATGGAAGGTCTAAGAGCCAACGCTATAGGTAGGCTACTCTTTATGCTCTCACCCTACATGACAAGAGGTCTCAGGAAGCTGGTCTTTGTGAAGGCTCACAGAGCTTTGGGAGGGAAGATAAAATACATGGTAAGCGGAGGGGCAAAACTTCCTCTTGAAATAGCCCTTGACCTAAACAGGCTTGGCTTTACCATCCTTGAAGGCTACGGTCTTACAGAAACGTCTCCAATAGTCTCCTTTAATCCGCCTCAAAAGCCTAAACTCGGCTCTGTAGGACTGCCAATAGAGGAGGTTTATGTAAAGATTAGCGAAGAGGGAGAGGTGCTTGTGCGCGGTGTGAACGTAATGCAGGGCTATTACAAAAAACCAGAGGAGACACAGAGGGCTTTCAAGGACGGTTGGCTTCTCACTGGAGACCTTGGATACCTTGACAAGGAGGGCTATCTATACATAACAGGCAGAAAAAAAGAGATTCTTGTGCTTTCTGGTGGGAAGAAGGTAAACCCTGAAGAGCTGGAAGCTCTGATAATGAGAGAGGGAAGGGCTATAAGGGAAGTAGCGGTGCTTGAGGTGGATGGAACAGTAAAGGCTCTTGTCCTGCCAGACTTTGAAACTTTGAGGAAAGAGGGTATTGTTAACATAGAGGAGTTTGTCCGCTGGCAGGTCATAGACCGGGTAAACCAGAAACTTCCAGAATGGAAAAGGATAACAGGGTTTAGGGTGGTGAAGGAAGAGCTTCCAAAGACAAGACTTGGAAAACTAAGGAGGTTTTTACTTCCTCAGATATATCAGTCCACAGAATCCTATAGCAAAGAGGGACAGGAAGACCATATAATGAACACTCAAGAGGGTCAGACTATAAGGTCCTTTTTACGAGGGCTAACTCAAAGAGAAGTAAAAGGATACCACCATCTTGAGCTTGACCTTGGATTAGACTCCTTAGGAAAGGTGGAGTTTCTGAGCTTTCTTGAATCTACCTTTGGGGTCTCCCTGTGGGAAGAAGACCTAATAAACAATCCCAGGGTGCAGGATGTGGTAAGGCTTGTATCTGAAGGGAAGGAGAAACTTGAGCTTTCAGAAGTCCATTGGAAGGATATACTCCTCAAAGGAAAGCCATACCAGTTAAAAGAGTATACTTTTGCCTTTAGCACGGGCAGGTTAATTCTCAAGACCTTTTTTAAACTATACAACCGCCTTGAGGTTCATGGGCTTGAAAACTTGCCTGAACCACCTTTTATAATTGCACCAAATCATGCCAGCTATTTAGATGGTTTTGTATTGGCTTGTGCACTGCCACAAGATATAGCCCTCAAAACCTACTTCCTTGGAGCGGAAGAATACTTTAGAAATCCTTTGAGTGCAGTTTTTGGCAGGCTTGCCCATGTGATAACGGTTAACTTGGACAAAAGGCTAAAAGAGTCTCTTCAAAAAACCGCATGGGCTTTGAGGCTTGGTAAGGTAGTGGTTATCTTTCCAGAAGGAGCAAGGACGAGGGATGGAAAACTTCTACCCTTTAGAAAGGGCTTTGCCATACTTAGCAAGGAGCTTGAGGTTCCTGTGGTGCCTACCGCTATAAAAGGGACTTACCAATCCCTGTCTCTATACGATAAGTTTCCAAAACCTGCAAAGATAGAGGTGGTCTTCGGAAAGCCTATAAAACCTCAAGGAAAGAGCTACGAAGAAATCGTAGAAGAGACAAGAAAGGAAATTGAAAGACTACTCTCTTAGGCTTCTTCCGCCACAGTCTTTACTGCCAAAACGCCTATCTCTTCTGCGAGGGAAAGGGCTTCCTCCTTTGCGTTTAGATAAACTACCACAGGAATGGTTTCTTGTCCTACCGCCTTTGAGATTATCATAGCCCTCTTGAAGACCTTTTCCACATCCTCTGGATAAAGAGTCAAAGTTGCCTCAAGGGCTACATGAACCTCCTTTCCAGTTTCCTTGAGCCTTCCTTTGCCAGCAAAGTCAACCTTTAGAGCAAAGTCTTTCATGTCTTCGTCTATAAGACCACTATCTATAGCATCGTCCAGTATGTCCGCAAGGGTAAACTTGTCTATAGGTCTTAGTCTTCTTATAACTCTACCAAGGAAGGCAGGTGCGTTTTCTCTAACCTTTCTTTCAAAACTTTCTCCTCTTAGCTTTGCCACATCTATCTTAAGGATAGCGACGTCTTTCTTGAGAATCTCCACATCGCTCTTTAGCACTTCCACATCGCTCTTGACCACTTTCATATCTTCCTTCAGCACCTCCACGTCCGCCTTCAGTGGTCTGAACTCTTCTTCTACAAACCTTTCAAACCTTGCAGGAAGCCTTCTTAGTTCCTCTTCCAGTATTAGACTTCTTATTCTCTCACGCCACTCTGGATTTTCTCTGAGTATCCTCTCAAGGTCTTCTATGGTGTTGATAACATAACCCATGCTAATAAATATAACCCAAGAGCTTGCCTGTAGGACCACTTTGTGTATAATTCTATGCTTATGACAGGGCATGAAATCCGTGAGCTTTTCTTGAGCTTTTTTGAAAAAAAAGGGCATACAAGGGTAAAGTCCGCAAGCCTTATTCCAGAAAAGGACCCAACTCTTCTATTTGTAAACGCTGGTATGGTGCCTTTTAAGGATGTTTTTCTTGGCATAGAAAAAAGACCATACACGAGGGCGGTCTCTTGTCAAAAATGTCTTAGGGTCTCTGGAAAGCACAACGACCTTGAAAGCGTAGGTTTTACCTCAAGACATCATACCTTTTTTGAAATGCTTGGAAACTTCTCCTTTGGAGACTACTTTAAAAAGGAAGTCATAGAATACGCTTGGGAGTTCGTTACCGAATATCTGAAGCTACCAAAGGAGAGTATATACGTAAGCGTTTTCAGAGAGGATGAGGAAGCCTTTCTCATATGGAGAGACCACATAGGGCTTTCGGAAGACCGCATATGGAAAATGGGAGAGGAGGACAACTTTTGGCAGATGGGTGATACGGGTCCCTGCGGTCCCTCTTCTGAGATATATGTGGATAGGGGTCCAGAATACGAACCGGAGAGATACCTTGAAATATGGAACTTGGTCTTTATGCAATACAACAGGGATGAAAGGGGAAACCTGACTCCTTTGCCAAAGCCTAACATAGACACGGGTATGGGCCTTGAAAGAGTTGCCAGCGTGCTACAGGGGACAAAGACCAACTTTGAAATAGACCTTATAAGACCTCTTATAGCCTTTGGTGAAGAGCTTTCTGGAAGGGTTTATGGGGAAAACTTTGAAACAGATAGTGCCTTAAGGGTAATAGCGGACCATCTTAGGGCTTTGACCTTTGCCATAAGTGATGGTGTTCTTCCTTCCAATGCAGGCAGGGGATATGTGATAAGAAGAATTCTAAGACGTGCCATGAGATATGGCTACAAGCTGGGAATAGAAGAGCCTTTTCTCTATAAGGGTATTGACCTTGTGGTGGACATAATGAAAGAGCCTTATCCTGAACTTCTTCAGTTAAAGTCCTTTGTAAAGTCTGTAGTCAAGGCAGAGGAGGAGAGGTTTATAAACACTCTCAAAAGAGGTATGCCTTACGCAGAAGAGATTCTTCAAAAAGCGGAAGAGGGTCTTATACCAGGAAATCTTGTGTTTAGTCTTTACGATACCTATGGCTTTCCTGTTGACCTCTTTGAAGACATGGCAAGGGAGAAGGGTCTAAAGGTTGATATGGAAGGCTTCCAGAGGGAAATGGAGGAGCAAAGGGAAAAGGCAAGAAAACACTTTAAGATAGAGGTAAAGGCTACAAAGCCTGTTTATCAACACTTAAAGGAGCTTGGAAAAACCTCTACCTTTCTGGGCTACGAAGAGACAAGCCTGCACACAGAGGTTATAGCACTGTTAAAGGATGGTGAGCTTGTTTCTGAATTAAGGGAAGGAGAGAGGGGCGAGGTGTTTCTAAGGGAAACTCCCTTTTACGCAGAAAGGGGTGGTCAAATAGGAGACAGGGGTATTATACAAACCTCGGAGGGTCTCTTTTTTGTGGAGGATACCCAGTCGCCAGTGGAGGGTGTGATAGCACATATAGGTTATGTGTCAAAGGGGTCAATAAGGCTTGGAGACAGAGCCTTTGCACGCATAGAGGAGGAAAGGAGAGAGGACATAAAAAGAAACCATACCGCAACGCATCTTTTACACTCTGCTTTGAGAGAGGTGCTTGGCGAACACGTGCGTCAGGCAGGGTCTTTGGTGGCGGACCAGTATCTGCGTTTTGACTTTACACACTTTCAGCCTCTCACGGAGGAGGAAATAAAGAAGGTGGAGGAGCTTGTAAACCTGCAGATAATGAAAAACCAGCCCGTATTGGTGGAAGAGATGGACTACCAGTCCGCCATAAGAAGCGGTGCCATAGCCATCTTTGAGGAAAAGTATGGAGAGAGGGTAAGAGTCCTTAGCGTGGGGGACTTTTCAAAGGAGCTTTGCGGTGGAACTCATGTGAAAAGAACGGGGGACATAGGATATTTCATGATAGTCTCTGAATCCTCGGTGGGTGCGGGTGTAAGACGCATTATTGCAAAAACGGGAAGGTGGGCGGTAGAGCATGCCTTTGAGGAGAGGAGAAGGCTTCTTGAAATTGCCAGGTCTCTTGGGGTTTCCTCAGAGGATGTTCCAAGGGCTGTGCAAAGACTTACGGAAGAGCTAAGGGAAAAGGAAAGGGAAATAAGCAAACTAAAGGAAAAGCTACTTGCTGGGGATAACCTCTCAGAGGTAAAGAAGGAAAAGGTGGGAGAGATAGATTTGTATTTTGGCGTGCTTGAGGAGGTTGAGCCAAAGGATATGCTTGTCCTTACAGACAGGATAAGAAACAACACAGACAGAGCGGTGGTCTTTCTCCTTAGCAAAAGGGGAGAAAAAGCGTCATGCCTGATAGCCCTTTCTAAGGAGCTTACAGATAAGCTTTCCGCAAGGGAGCTTATGAAGGTGGTTTCTAAGTATCTTGGTGGTGGTGGTGGTGGAAGGGATGACTTGGTGCAGGGTAGTGTGAAAAGCCTTGACCAGTTGCAGACTGCGGTGGAGAACCTAAAATCTGTTATAATAGATAGTTTCACGGAGGTGAAAGGATGAAGAAGGGTTTACATCCAGAGCTTAAACCTACTCATTTTGTCTGTGGTTGTGGCAATAGCTTTACACTGCTTTCCACAAAAGGCGGGACTGTTTACCTTGAGACTTGTAATGCCTGCCATCCCTTTTATACAGGTAAGCTAAGGGTAAAGCCAGCCTTTTTGGAGCTAAAGGGCAAAGGATAATGCTAAGCCCTGAGCTTGAGGAAAGGTTAAAATCCATAGAGCAAAAGTATTTGGAGCTACAGTATCAGCTTAGCAGTCCAGAGGTAGTCTCAGACAGGGAAAAGCTCACGAAACTTGGAAAAGAGCTAAAGGATATAGAAGAAGTTTATAAGGCATACAAAGAGTATAGAAAACTGCTCTCTGACCTTGAGCAGGCAAAAGAGCTTTTGAAAAACGAAGAGCTAAAAGACCTCGCAAAAGAAGAGATAGAAAGACTTACGCAGGAGTTAGAGAAGACAGAAAAACACATAAGAGTCCTCTTGCTTCCTAAGGACCCAAGGGACAGCAAAAACGTTATATTGGAGATAAGGGCGGGCGTAGGTGGTGAAGAGGCAGCGCTCTTCGTGGCAGACCTTCTTAACATGTATCAAAAGTATGCGGAGGAAAAGGGTTGGAGGTTTAGCCTTCTTTCTACCAATAGGACGGGTCTTGGAGGCTACAAGGAAGTGTCTGTCCTTATTGAGGGTGAGGGTGTATATTCAAGGCTTAAGTTTGAGAGCGGAGTCCACAGAGTCCAGAGAGTGCCAATAACCGAAGCGGGAGGAAGGATACACACTTCCACTGCAACGGTGGCAGTCCTCCCAGAGACGGACGAGACGGAGATTCAAATAGACCCAAAGGACCTAAAAATAGAAACCTTTAGGGCGAGTGGTGCAGGCGGTCAGTATGTAAACACCACAGAAACCGCAGTAAGAATAACCCATCTTCCTACCGGCATAACCGTATCCTGTCAAGACGAGAGGTCTCAGTTTCAAAACAGGCAAAAAGCTCTCAAAATTCTCTATGCAAGGCTAAAGGACTTCTACGAGAGGCAAAAGGAAGAGGAAATTTCAAAAGAAAGAAGACAGCAAGTAGGCACAGGAGAAAGAAGTGAAAAGATAAGAACCTACAACTTTCCACAAAATAGAATTACAGACCACAGAATAAACCTAACCCTATACAGACTTGGAGATGTGCTTGAGGGCAAGCTGGACGAACTCATAGAGGCTTTGGTGGAGCATTATATAGAAGAAAAACTCAAAGCCCTTGCATAAGCCTGTAGGGTCTGAGGGTATTGCCTTCAATAAGACCCACTCCTATGAAGGTATCGCCTTCGTAGAGTCTCACAAAGGTCTTCTCTAGGTTTTCCTTTAGCCTTATGGCAGAGCCATGCTTTATTCTTCTTGAAAGTCCACCCTCAAGGGTTATTTTTGGCATAAAACTTAGTGCCTCTCCCACTGGGATTAAAAGTCCAGAAGGGTCCTCCAAGGATAAAAGTCTGTTGTAGGATATAGCCATTTCCACATTGAAACCACCTATCCTTAACCTTCTTAACTCCACCACGTGTGCACCGCAAGACAGCTTCAGTCCAAGGTCATGAATAAGGCTTCTTATGTAGGTACCAGAGGAGACCTCAAAGAGGAGCTCCACGAAGGGTAGTTTGCATTCTAAGAGCTCAGCCTTATACACATGAATCTCTACAGGCTTTATATCAACCTTTAAACCCTTTCTTGCAAGCTCGTAAGCCCTTTTGCCACCTATCCTCTTTGCTGAAAAGGGTGGAGGTTTTTGAAGGAGTTTTCCTGTAAAAGTCTTTAACACAGCCTCTATATCTTGGCAGGAAACTTCCACTGGTCTTGACTGAATAATATCACCCTCTGCGTCATAGGTATCTGTTATCTCACCCAGCTTTGCCATTGTCCTGTAGGCTTTATCAAGCCCAGTAAAGAACTGAGAGAACTTGGTCCCTTCGCCAACAAGAACTATCAACAGCCCAGTAGCTATAGGGTCAAGAGTGCCAGCATGCCCTACCTTCACCTTAAAGCGTCTTTTTATGCCTTCAAGAACCTCAGCAGATGTGGGACCCTTCGGCTTATCTACGAGGAGAAGACCCGAGACCATCAGCTTAGAAAATCTTTGAGGTGTCTTTTCATAGCCATGTTTCTGAGCTTTCTGAGTGCCCTTGTCTCTAACTGACGCACCCTTTCTCTGGAAATTTGCAAGATATCTCCTATTTCTCTTAGAGTCCTTGGCTCTTCGCCCCTTAGACCAAACCTTAACTCTATAACCCTTCTCTCTTTCTCTGGAAGTTTGTCCAAAAGGTCATCTATTTCCTTCTCTAACACCTCGCTTATTATTCTCTCTTCTACATCAGCAGTGCCATGCTGACTGAGAAAGTCCACAAAGAAGGTGTCCTCGTTCTCACCAACAGGAGCGTCCAAAGACAAGGGAACTCTGCAAAGTTGAAGGCATTTGTCTACCTCCTCTGGGCTTATCTTGTAGCCTTCTTTTCTAATCTTTTTATCTATCTCCTCCTCCGTAGGTTCTCGTCCAAGCTCCTTTTCCAACTCTTTATAAAGCACCTCTTTGGTGTATTCGTAGGCTATCTCCTCAGAGGTTGGCTCTTTTTCAAGCTCTCTATATAGCCTGCTGTATATACTGCTTATGCGGTTTATAAGATGGGACTGTTTTATGGGAATCCTCACAGCTCCCGTCTGCTGAGAAAGTGCTTGCATTATAGCCTGCCTTATCCACCAAACCGCATAAGATATGAACTTCACACCTCTATCTGGGTCAAACCTTTTTGCTGCCTCTATAAGCCCGTGGTTGCCCGCAGCGATGAGCTCAGAAAGAGGGAGACCATAGCCTAAATATTGCTTTGCTATACTTATTACGAACCTAAGATTTGACTCCACAAGCCTTCTAAAAGCCTGCTGGTCTCCTTCCTTTGCCCTCCTTGCGATTTCTTTCTCCTCCTCAGGAGTGAGGAGGGGTATCTTGGATACCTTTTTAAGATACTGGTTTATTATTTCCTGTTCAGTATCTGGTATCATCATCTTAACCTCAGAACAATAAAGAGATTGTTGCCTCTTCTTCTTATAAGTAATAGTGCACTCTCTCTGCCTGCCTGTCTGAGGGCTTCTATGCTCTGTTGGAATTCTCTCACATTAGATACAGGTCTGTTGCCAACTCTAAGTATAACATCTCCTGGGGCTATACCGCTCTGCATGGCAAGACTGTTGGGGGCAACCCTTACCACAAGAACTCCTTTAACTCCGAGCCTTGTCTCTTCTTCCTGCGTCAGGTCTCTCAGCACAAGACCCAAGTCCGCCTGACCCTGCTCAGCCTCTCCTACTTGTCTATCCTCTGGCATTTCCCCTACCCTTATCTTAAGGCTTGTCTCCTTACCATCTCTTACCACTTTCAGGTTTATCTCTTTGCCCGGCTCCGTCCTCATTATCTTGAACTGAAGCTCTCTCACTTCGCTTACCTTCTGACCATCAACTTCAACCACTATATCACCTACCTTAAGACCTACCTTGTCTGCAGGACTTCCGGGCATTATCTGGGCTATTATCACACCTTCTTTTACTCCAAGGCTTTCTGCCATCTCGGGAGTTATATCCTGTATAACTACGCCAAGCCAACCCCTCGTAACTTTACCCTTAGCTATTAGCTGGTCTGCGACCCATTTGGCTAAGTTTATAGGTATGGCGAAGCCAAGCCCTTGACCTTCAGCTAATATGGCGGTGTTTATACCTATAACTTCACCCCTTATGTTTACCAAAGGACCTCCAGAGTTTCCCGGGTTTATGGCAGCGTCCGTTTGAATAAAGCTCTCGTATTGGGTTATGCCTATTGTCCTTCTCAAGGCAGATATAACACCCACCGTTACCGTCCTTTCAAGCCCGTAGGGGTTTCCAATGGCTATAGCCAACTGGCCAACCTTTAGTTTGTCTGAGTCACCAAGCTTTGCTATCCTGCTCTCTGGGTTTGGAATATCCTTGTCATCCACTTCTATCACTGCCACATCCGTCTTGGGGTCTGTGCCTACTATCCTTGCTCTCTTTTCCGTATGTCTGTCAAACCTGACCCTTATAGCCCTTGCGTTTTGAACCACGTGGCTGTTTGTGAGTATATAGAGCTTACCATTCTTATAGTCTATTATCACACCAGAACCCAAAGACCTTCTCTCCTGAGGTGGTATCTGAAAGGGGAAGGGAAAAGGCGTTTCAATACCAGACACTTCTTGAGTGGCAAATATGGTTACCACAGAAGGTGATACCGCCTCCACTATAGCGGTTAGCTCTTCTTCAAATTGAGAAAGCACCTGAGAGGAAACTACGGGTTTATTCTGTTGTTGAGGTGGTGTGTCTACCTTCTGAACCTGCTGTGCCTTACAGCCTAAGATAAGCAGAAGGCTCATAAAAAGAGCAGTAAAAAGCACCATTTTCCTCCTCCTCATTTACCAACCTCACAAGAAAAGAATAGAACCCTAAAGACTGCTTTGTCAATTTCATAAATCATACTTTCAATCCTCTTTCTTGAGATTATACCACCTTTGGCGGTTGGGTTAAAGGAAGAACCCGTATAATGGAAAAACTTTATCAAATCCCACCCGCTGAAGGGTATAGGGACATCTTCAAGGAAAAGGTGTCTTAACTTAACCTTACCTTCAAGAAGGCTTAATACCTCTTCTACCTTTGGGAAGGGAAAGCCAAACTGAGGCAGACTTCCATCTACGGGGATGGCACATAAAAAGCACTTTTTACAAACCCTGATAGCTTCGGGTATGGTCCTTTTTAAGTCGGTCCAATGAAGGGCAAAATTACTTATTACGTAGTCAAAGCTCTTGTCCTTGAAAGGCAGGTAATGGGCATCTCCGAGCACTACATTGCCAAACTTCTCTTTGTATGCCTTAGCCATGCCAAAGGCTATGTCTATACCAACCACATTATCAAGCCCTTCGCTGAGAATACCAGTCCCACAGCCAATGTCAAGAGCGGAACCTTCTATCTTTTCAAGAGCTTTTAGTCTTTGTGCGGAGTATTTCTGAGGGAGTGCCCATTCCTCGTAGCTATCACAGGCTCTTGAGAACCTCAAAGATAAGACTTTCATCTTCTGGGAAATGTCCTCCTAAGAAGGTTATTAATTTAGCTCCTTTTAACATATTGTAAAGTGTAAGTGCAGAAGAAAGAGGAGTTATAGGGTCCTGCGTGCCGTGTAGGATAATGACCCTTTGTTTTATGTGTGGTAGTATGTGCCTTATGTCAAGCTCCATGTAGTCTTTGAGAAGTGTCTTTGCTCCCTGTAGGTCAATGTGGTCTTCAAAGGCTTTTGGATAGGATAAACTCCTGAACTCTTTGAGAAACTTCTCTCCTTCTCTTTCAAGCCTTATGAGAAATCCTCTAAGGTTTTTCTTGTCCCATAAACAACCAAAGCACGCGCTACCACCTATAAGCACAAGCCCTCTGAACTTTTCTGGAAACATATAAGCCATAAGCAGAGAAAGACTTGCACCAAGAGACCAGCCTATGAGAATAGAATCCCTTGGAATCCTTAGAGCCATATCCCTTACAAGACTTTGAAGATTTTCATATCTAAGCTGGCTTTTGCCGTGAAAGGGAAGGTCTACAGAAGGAATACCCTTCAAAACCTTTGAGCTAAAACCCCATCCATGAAGGAAGAAAAGCGGGTCCGGAGGGACTCGAACCCCCGACCTAGGGATTAGAAATCCCTTGCTCTGTCCAGCTGAGCTACGGACCCTCGGGGTGGCAGGACTTGAACCTGCGACCTTTGGCTCCCAAAGCCAACGCTCTCCCACCTGAGCTACACCCCGTGGAAAGTATAATTATAAACCAAACCTTGAGATTTGGCTATCTCCTCTCCACAAGTAAGGTAAGGTCTCTGAGCCTGCAGGAGTATCCCCATTCGTTGTCATACCATGCAGCTACGTGGACGATATCCTCTATAACCTGCGTTAGCCCTGCGTCAAAGATGGCGGAGTGTGGGTTACCTATTATGTCCTGAGAAACTATCGGGTCTTCTGTGTATTGCAAAATGCCCTTAAGATAGCTCTCTGATGCTTCCTTGAAGGAGGTGTTTACCTCTTCTATGGATGTGGGTGGTCTTTCTACGATAACTGTGAGGTCTATCAAAGAGCCATCCGCCACTGGAACTCTTCTTGCAGTGCCATCAAGTTTACCCTTTAATTCTGGTATAACTTCACCTATGGCTTTTGCAGCACCTGTGGTGGTTGGAATGATGTTGACTCCAGCGGAGCGAGCACGTCTTAGGTCTTTGTGTGGCAGGTCAAGAACCCTCTGGTCGTTGGTGTAGGCATGCACCGTAACCATATAGCCCTTTTTCACTCCAAACCTTTCATGAAGCACCTTCAAAGTGGGTGCAAGACAGTTGGTGGTGCAAGAGGCGTTGGATATTATCCTGTGCTTTTCTGGGTCATACATATGCTCGTTTACACCAAGGACGATGGTCACGTCTGGATTTTTGGCAGGTGCGGAGATTATTACTCTCTTTACCGTATCCCTTAGGTGAAGCTCCGCCTTTTCTCTACTTGTGAAGGCTCCTGTGGACTCAATAACCACATCAACCCCCAGGTCTCCCCATGGTATTTCCCCTGGGTCTTTTACCGAGAAGACCTTGAGTTCTTTTCCGTCCACCACGAGGCTTGAGTCCTTGGCTTCCACGTGTCCTTTGAACCTTCCATGCACCGAGTCATACTTGAGAAGGTGTGCCAGCGTTCTTGTGTCTGTTAGGTCATTTACCGCTACTATCTGTATGTCTTCGTGCCCATAGCAGGCTCTAAAGAAGGACCTTCCTATCCTACCAAAACCGTTTATGCCTACTCTTATCATAGTAATTTAAATTATACCAAAGGAGCTTTCCACAGCTAAGTGGTTTATCACGCTCAAACAATAATCAGGCTGTCTGTGGTGCCAAAGGAGTTAGGAACCTGCTGGTCTGCGGACAGCTCGTTTTCCCAGTATTGTCCGTCAATAAGGTATTTAAACCGGTAGCTCCTGCCAGTCTTTAGTCTCTTGCTTATCCAAAAAGTCCCATCCTTCTTCCTTTGCATAGGCTCTGGTTTCCAATCATTCCACTCGCCCACAAGATCCACGCTTTGTGCATCGTCTCTTTTGATATAAAAGCTTACCACACATATGTTTTTACCTTGTTGGTAGCTCTTTTTTACCATTGTTCACCTCCTTTAGGATTTAGTTTAACCCAACTTGCGGGTTATGTGAATATGCTTTTTCAAGAGATTAAAAACAGCCCAGAAGTGCTATAATAAATCCTTAGCTAAAAGATGAACCTAAACCTAAATGAAGAACAGGTATATAGGCTGTCAAAGGACTACAAGGTAATACCCATATACGCAGAGTTTATGGCGGACACGGAAACGCCTCTATCTGTATACCTTAAGCTAAAGGAAGGTTGGAAGTATAGCCTGCTGTTGGAAAGTGCGGAGGGTGGGAGCAAATGGGGCAGGTATTCTTTTGTGATACTTGCAAACACTTTCCATTACGCTTGGAAGAGCGGTATAGCATACCTATACGAAGGGGGAAGGGTCAAGCTATTTGAGGAAAAGGACCCACTGAGACCCATAGACCACCTACTCAAGAGCTTTAAAGCCTATCATGACCCATCTCTTCCAAGGTTCTGGGGAGGCTTTGCAGGTTATGTGGGCTACGACATTATAAAGTGCTACGAGCCTATAGAGGACAAAAAGCCAGACACTCTTGAGGTTTTTGACCTTTTCTTTATCCTTAGTGATGTGGTGGTGGTGCATGACAACCTAAGCGGTAGTTTGAAGGTTATAGTGCCTTTGCATGCAGATAGGGACATATCAAAAGAATATGAAAGGGCAAAAGGGCTCATAGAAGACATAAAAGAAAGGATTTTCACTACTTGCGTCTATCCTATGCACTTTCCTCAGAGAGCTATAGACTTCAAAGAATGGCGTTCAAACTACACAAAAGAGGAGTTTATGAGTTTGGTAAAAAGGGCAAAGGAGTATGTGGAGCAGGGAGATATAGTGCAGGTGGTTTTGTCTCAAAGGTTTAGTAAGGTCTTTTCTGGAGAGCCAGAGGGCATATACAGGTCTTTGAGATTTCTAAACCCATCACCCTATATGTATTACATGGACTTTGGAGACCTAAAGGTAATAGGCTCTTCTCCAGAGGTCTTGGTAAGGCTTGAGGGGAGCAGGATAGAAACAAGACCCATAGCGGGGACAAGAAGGAGGGGAGAAACTCCCGAGGAGGACTTGGCTCTTGAGAGGGAGCTCCTGCAAGATGAGAAGGAAAGGGCGGAACACTTAATGCTTGTAGACCTGGCAAGAAACGATGTGGGACGTGTAAGCAAGCCAGGAAGCGTAAGGGTAGAGGGCTTTATGAGGGTAGAAAGGTATTCTCATGTTACGCATATGGTGAGCGATGTAATAGGTGAGCTAAAGGATGGTCTTTCTGCGGTGGACGTTTTGAAGGCTCTATTTCCTGCGGGGACAGTGTCTGGTGCACCCAAGGTTAGAGCCATGCAGATAATAGAGGAGCTTGAAAGGGAAAGAAGAAGCATATACGCAGGGGCGGTGGGTTATATATCCTTTGAAGGAAATATGGATATGGCAATTGCCATAAGAACTGCGGTGCTACTAAAGGACCAGGTTTTTCTTCAAGCGGGTGCAGGCATAGTGGCGGACTCTGACCCAGAAAAGGAGTGGTTAGAAACTGTAAATAAGGCAAAAGCTCTTATGAAGGCTGTAGCTATGGCTGAGTCAATCCACGAACAAAGATAAACTCTTTATACCCTTCTCCTTGAAGAGTTCCCTTTTTATCATAGCCTTAAAGAGCTCTTGGTCTTGCTTAAAACTTGCAAACTTCTTCATAAGGCTTGCTTTTTGCTCCCTGCTTAGTTCATCCCACAATTTTTTGGCTATTTCAGAAGAAAGGCTTTGTAGGATTTCCTCCGCACTTTGCATATCCTCTGGCATTTTTACTTGTATCTTTCTTCCTAAAATCTCTTCCGCAAGCCTTAGTTTTTTGAGAAACCTTTCCTTCCAGTCCAGACCTTGTGAAGTTTTCTTGATATAGAACCTTTTCAGTTTTTGTATCTGCTCAAAGCTCATAAAAAGTGGTAGCTTTGAGGCTCTATTTGGAGGATGGAAAAGGAAAAACCTTTTTATACCTTCTTTCACTACTTCAAGGGGGTAGCCTTCCTCTTCAAGAAACTTCAAAAACCACCTATCTCTTGGCGAAAGAAAAAAGTCTCCCTTTATCTGCAGTATAAAGTCCTTAAGTTCTCTATAATAGCTCATGGGCTCTTTTTAGCACCTCTTCGTGGCTAAGTAATGTTCTAAAACCCTCGGGGCTAAAATGTGTTCTTGTGCCTTCAAAGACCTCTAAAAACCTTTCTATAGTGGGTGCTTGTCCTATGCGAAAGGTTTTGCATATGGAAGAGATAGTATAAAAGCCCAAGGTTTGAGCTTTTGACTCATCTTTTATTCTTTTTAAGAGCTTATTGGTGTTTTCTGAGATTTCTACCATGCCTCTCGTTTCCCATAACCTTTGGACAAGCTCCTCATCCCAGAGGTTTCCAAGCCAAAGAGGTCCTGCAACCAAAAGTCTATTCTTGCAGTGAGGACACTCATGCCTTATGTCTTCCACCTGCACACCCTCTCTGTATAGACACCTATCGCAGTAGAGCAAAAAGCCTATTTGTCTTATAAGAGCGTTGGTCCTTTTTGGTCCTATGTCCTTTATGAAGAAGGCTCTCATATAATGCCTGTAGGAATAGGAAAACACTGGCTTTAGAGCGTAGTCCATCTTTGCACCTTCTTCTACTACCTTTTTTATGAGGATGCGTAAGCCTACCTCGTGGTAAAACTCCGCACTAAGCAGGGGTTTTGAGCCATATCTTCTTTGACAGGTTTCTGGATATGTGCCAGAAAGCACAGAGGTATCTGTGGCACTTACAGCCAGCAAGCCATACCTTGCCAAGGGCAGTATACCACCTTCTAAGAAGGGCACCGGTGAGCCAAAGGGGTCTATATCCACATAGTGGCAGTTTCTGAGTTTTCTAAGAAGAAGGTTTGCATCTTCCTTGTATACTTCCACTTTATCTTCTGGAATGTTATGAGACCTCAGAAGGTTCAAGAAGAACTCTACCGCAGAGGGGCTTATGTCATTGTATATGGCTTTTTTAACCTTGTTGGTCTCAAGCAAAAACCTCATAAGCCTTATACCGCTTGCACCCATGGGGTCGCAGACTGTAAGGTCTTGGCTTGGCATGTTCAAGAGCATAAGAAGGCTTATGTCCCTGTTTTCCCTCATGTGTGGGTTATAAAAGACTTGCATCTTTGAAGAGACGACCTCTGGAAGCTCAATATCCAAAAGGACCTTTCCCTCTCTTATCATGAGAGGCGATAGCCCTTTACCGTATCTACGAGAAGTTTTACTTTGCTTAGCTCCATATCTGGCATAAGACCATGTCCTAAGTTAAAAACATACTTGGTCTTTCTTGGTATACATCTGAGAAACTCAAGGGTCTTTTTTTGAAGGCTTTCCTCATCACAGTAAAGAAGTGCAGGGTCAAGGTTTCCCTGAAAGGCTTTTGAGCTTTCTTTCATGGCAGAGACCATATCCACCGTCCAGTCTACAGAAAGAGCATCCACTGGCAAGTTTTCAAGGGCTCTTAAAAAAGAACCAGAGCCTCTGAAAAAGTATATAACTGGTTTGTCTGTATGTTTTTTTAGCTCTTCAAAGAAGGGTTTTAGATAAGTGTAGACATACTCCTCAAAGTCTTCGTAAGAGAGGTGCATTGCCCAGCTATCAAAGACCTGCAAAAGGTCCGCACCAGCCCTTATTTGACCAAGAAGGTATTCAAGCAAGTTTTCACAAAGCAGTTTCATAAGGTCCGCATATTGCTCTGAAGTCCACATAAAGAGCTTGGTCTTCTTAAAGTCCTTGCTTGAGCGTCCCTCTACCATATAAGACATAAGAGTAAAAGGAGCACCACTAAAGCCTATCACCGGCACATCTTTGACCTGAGCCTTTACCCTTCTTATGACCTCTCCCACAAACTCCACCTGAGAAAAGGATATTTTCTTTAAACTCTTCACACTTCCATCCCATTCAAGCCTTGGACCCTCACCTTCAAGAAACTCCACCTTAACGCCCATAGGCTCAAGTGGCACAAGAATATCAGAAAAGATTATCACCGCGTCCACTTGAAGAAGCTCCACAGGCAAAAGGCTTACCTTACTTGCAAGGTCTACGTTTTTGCAAAAGCTAAGAAAATCCCTTTCCTTTTCCCTTAGCTCTCTATACTGTGGCATATATCTACCTGCTTGACGCATAAGCCAAACAGGAAAACGTGGAATTTTCTCTCCTTTAAGGCTTTTCAAAAGAAGCATGGTTTAATATCTTAGCATATTTTCGCCCCCTGGGAGGGGGCGAGGGAGGAGGTGAGCCATGGGGTTGCTGGGGTATGAGGTATAATAATATAGCATGAACTTTACAAAATTGCAAGGGTCTGGAAACGACTTTATAGTCATAGATAACAGGGATGGAAAGGTATACGAGCTTTTAAAGAGGCTTGAGCTTGATATAAAAGACTTTGTGATAGCACTCTGCAAGCAACACACGGGCGTAGGTGCGGATGGGCTTATCCTTATAGAAGACCCTCAAGACCCAAAAAACCACTTCAAATGGCAGTTTTTCAACTCCGATGGCTCTGTGGCGGAGATGTGTGGCAACGGCTCTCGCTGTGCGGTAAGGTTTGCCTATGAGAAGGGTATAGTAGGCGAAGAAGTGCGTTTTGAAACCCTTGCGGGTGTGATAAAAGCGTGGGTCAAGGAGGGTGGAAAAAGGGTAAAGGTCCAGCTTACAAGCCCAAAGGACTACAGAGAGGTATCTTTGCAGGTAGATGGTCTCCATATTGAAGGTAGCTTTATAAACACAGGTGTGCCTCACTTTGTGGCAGTGGTGGAAAACCTGCAAGACCTAAATGTGGTAAAGCTGGGAAGGGCTATAAGGTTTCACAAAGAGTTTGAGCCTAAGGGCACGAATGTGAACTTTATAGAGAAGCTCTCAGACAAGGCTATAAGGATAAGAACTTACGAAAGAGGCGTGGAAGGAGAGACCCTTGCCTGTGGAACCGGAGCAACCGCATCAGCCATAGTGGCTTATATGAAGGGTTTGGTAAAGGAAAAGCCCGTGGAAGTGCATACAAAAGGTGGTGAAATTCTCCGAATTGACTTTAACGAGGACTTAAGGGAAGTATTCCTTGAGGGTGCGGTTTGCAGGGTCTTTGAAGGCTTTTTCTCAGAAGAAGACCTGCTTTGCATGAGATAGCTCACAGATAGGCACAATATAGGAGCTTATAATTCTACCTATGGCACAGATAATAGTGGCAGAGCATGCGGGTTTTTGTTTTGGAGTAAGAAGGGCTATAAACCTTGCGGAAGAGGCGGTAAAGGATACACATTTAGACAGAAAAGTCCTCAGCATGGGACCCCTCATACACAACCCTCAGGAAGTTAAAAGACTTGAAGGCAAAGGTCTTATGCTCTTAGAAGATGAAAGCATGCTGGATGAAAACAGCACGGTAATAGTGCGTTCTCATGGCATACCACCACAGAAGGAAAGGGAGCTCCTTTCAAAGGGTGTAAGGCTTGTGGACGCTACATGCCCCTTTGTAAAGGCGGTTCATGAGGCGGTAATAAAGCTCTGTAAAGAGGGATACTTTGTGGTGCTTGTGGGAGAGAAAAACCATCCAGAAGTGATAGGCACTTTGGGATACTTACAAGAGTGTGGTGGCAAAGGCGTGGTGGTGGAGAGCAAAGAAGACCTAAAGGCGGTTCTCGGAAAGGAAAAGGTTGGCGTAGTGGCACAAACTACTCAAAACGAACAGTTTTTCAAAGAGGTGGTAGGTGAAATAGCCCTGTGGGCAAGGGAAGTAAAAGTGATAAACACCATATGCAACGCCACCTCTGAGCGTCAAGAGGATGTATACGAGCTTGCTCCACAAGTGGATGTGATGGTTATAGTAGGTGGGAAAAACAGTGGAAACACAAGAAGGCTTTATGAGATATCCAAATCTCTCAACCCTAACAGTTACCACATAGAAACACCAGAGGAGCTAAGAAGGGAATGGTTTGAAGGAGCTCAAAAAATAGGTCTTACCGCTGGTGCGTCAACCCCTGACTGGATAATACAGGCGGTGGTAGACAGGATAAAAGAGCTTATAATATAAACCATGAGACTTTTATTAACTCTCTTGCTACTTTTGAAGCTAAGCCTTGCCCAAGACCTATACACAGAGTTTATAAGGTCTCAAGTTAAAGAAATACCCCTCAACAAGGCTATCGTGGTAGGTAAAGGGAAAAGGGAGCTTATAACCTTTATAAACCCTGACTGTGGACACTGCAGGAGAGAGTGGCAAGCTCTAAGACCTCACTTAGACAAGGTAAAGGTCTATGTTTTTCTTTTACCTTTTAGGAGCTTTCCAGAAAGCCACGCCAAGTCTTATTACATAGCCTGCTCAAAGGACAAACTAAAAGCACTTGATGAAGTCCTATCTGGAAAGTTTGACGGAAGACCCCCAAAGGTAAAGGAGTGTCCTCTTGTTTATGAGCACATAAAAATAGCGGAAAAGTTAAATGTGCAGGGAACTCCATACAACATAATACTTGGGAGCTACAAGGTTATAGAAGGCTATAGCCCAGCTCTCTTGGAACATCTTGGTATTAGATGATAGTAGTGGTTATGGGTCTTTCTGGCTCTGGCAAATCCTTCCTTGCAAGCATACTCCATCAGGACTTTGGCTTTGAGTGGCTAAGGAGCGACCTAATAAGAAAGGAGCTTGCTGGTATAAAGCCCTATGAAAGTGCTAAATCTGGCTACGGTGAAGGTATATATTCACAAGAATGGACAAAAAGAGTTTATGAGGAGATGATAAGAAGGGCTAAAGAATTGGTCTGTAGTGGTAAAAATGTAGTGCTTGATGCAACTTTCCTTCAGGATTGGCAAAGAGAACTGGTAAGGAAAAACTTTCCAAATGCTATATTTCTGCTTGCCTACGCAGAAGACCAAATAGTAATAAAAAGGCTTAAGGAAAGGCAGGATATATCCGATGCGGACCTTGAGGTGTATCTAAGACAAAAAGAAAACTTTGTTCCTCCTCCTTATGCCATACGCGTAGATACAAACAATAGCAGGGACGAACTCAAGGCTGTCCTGCAGGAGATACTCCAAGAGTATGAGAAGAAAAACATTCAAGAGAACGCTCTATAGGATTTCCATCTTCTAATCTGCAGTCAGGGTTTATGCCTTTGTCTGTAGCCACAGGCTCACCACTTGGAAGTTTCATCTCAAAGGTTATAAGCCTTAACACATTACCGCAAGCGTCAAGAGCATACATGTTGCTCCCTACATACTTGCCTACCGTGTTTTCCCCCACTATAACCGCACCCGCATACCTTCTAAGCAAAGTGGCTACCAGCTCCGATGCAGAGGCAGTGTGTTTATTAACAAGCACAATAATTGGTTTATTAAAGCCCTGTCTGTTTGTAAACTGATATACCCCTAAGTTTCTCCCCCGCCCCTCAAGGTAAAACATAACACCCTCACCCCCTATTAGCATATCCACTATACTTTTGGCTACAGAGATAAGCCCACCACCGTTATCCCTTAGGTCAAGTATCAAAAGGTCTATATTGTCTGTGTTGAATTTTTCCATAGCCTCCCTAAACTGCTCTACCGCAGGCTGTGTGAAGTTTACGAGCTTTATATATCCCACCTTTTTATCACCATACTCTATTAGCCTCACTTCTTCTATTACAGGCACAAGGAACTCTCCCTTCACCACACCTATCTCCATAAACAATCCATCCCTTATTATCTCAAGGTTTATAACTTCTCCCTTTCTTACCTCCCTTATAACTCTCCTCCACTGGTTTTTGTCATTTACACCATTTATGGCTAAAATAAGGTCACCCTCTCTGACACCGTGCTGTTCTGCGGGAGACTTGGGAAAAACCTTAACCACATAACCCTTGTCATCCCACCGCACACCAAGACCCACCATCTTTGAACTTGAATACCAAAGCCTGTCTTCTTCCTGCCTTGTTATAGAAGTCCAACGGTCACCTATCTTTCTTAGATGTTCTATTAGCTCCTGCTCACTTTTCCACTGACTATCCTTTATCCTATCCCACCAAAGATAATGCCTTTCCATTAGAGTAGCAACTCTTTTTAATAGTTCCTCCCTTGGGCAGTCTTCACCCGCAAAGGATACATGCAGAAGCAAAAGCACAAGCAAAAAGGACACACCCATGGAAGTTTAGTTATAGAAATATAATTCTGTTGACAAAAACTTCAAGGGTTATAACTTATAAACACCTGAATATTAATCTTTTAGGAGGCAAGGCATGTACTATGTGGCAGAGGTCATAAACGACGAGTGCAGTAAGTATAACTGCAAGCAGTGCACCCTTTTCTGCCCTGAGCCAAACACCCTTATGTATACTGACGAAGAGCATCATGCCTTTGTGGTGCAAGAACGGTGCAAAGGCTGTGCCTTGTGTGTCTATGTCTGTGTAAATCTTTTAAAGAGAAACGCCATACATATGATTATGCCAGAGGTGCATGCGGAGAAGTAAGGTATGACAATAAGAGAAAAGCTCTGGACTTACGAGGACTACCTTAGCCTTGAGGGAGAGAAAAGGTATGAGATAATTGACGGAGAGCTACTTGAAATGCCAGCACCAAGTCTAAAGCATCAAAAAATAGTAGGGACGCTCTATAGACTTCTTTCCCAGCATGTAGAAGAAAAAGCCCTGGGAGAAGTCTACATTTCTCCAGTGGATGTGGTTTTGTCTCCTTACCATGTGGTCCAGCCAGATATAGTGCTGGTCTTGAAGGAAAACTATCACACCCTTAAAGAGAACTCTATACATGGCTCTCCAGACCTTGTGGTAGAAGTGGTCTCTCCTTCTACCTTCAAAAGGGACACAGAAGACAAGAGAAAACTATATGCCAAGTATGGTGTAAAGGAGTATTGGCTCGTGTTTCCAGAAGAAAGGGTGGTGGAGGTGCTCACCTTGGAGGGAAATGAGTATGAGGTTTTCTCCCACGCCTTTGAAAGTGGAAAGGTTTGTTCAAAACTTCTTGAAGATTTCTGCCTAAATTTAGAAGGTGTCTTTGGTGCAGTTGTAGAGAGGTGAGTTATGGCGGTAAAGGAAAAAGTTTGGACTTACGAGGACTATCTCAGCCTTGAGGAAGAGAAAAGGTATGAGATAATTGACGGAGAGCTACTTGAAATGCCAGCACCAAGCCTAAAACATCAGAAGGTTATTTGGAATCTTGCCTATGTCTTTAGGAGGTATCAAGAGAAAAAAGACTGTGGAGATTTTTATCTTGCTCCAGTGGATGTGGTTCTTTCTGAAGAACACGTAGTCCAGCCAGACCTTGTGTTTATCTCAAAGGATAGGCTTTCTATAGCAAGGGGTAGAGGTATATTTGGCTCTCCAGACCTTGTGGTGGAAGTGGTCTCTCCTTCTACCTTCAAAAGGGACACGGAGGACAAGAGAAAACTGTATGCCAAGTATGGTGTAAAGGAGTATTGGCTTGTGTTTCCAGAAGAAAGGGTGGTGGAGGTGCTTACCTTGGAGGGAAATGAGTATGAAGTTTTCTCCCACGCCTTTGAAAGTGGAAAGGTTTGTTCAAAGCTCCTCGAGGGCTTATTCCTAAATTTAGAAGAGATTTTTTAAGGAGGTAAACCATGGCAACACTTGGGCCAGCGGGTTTTTCACCATATTCTGTGGCTGTTTATGAGGGTGTTTTGAACCCTCCAGCTGGCAAGGCTCTAATGTATAACGAAATAGTGGACGAAGAGCTTGCCATGAGAGAAGCTGCCAAAGCTATGCTCACAAGACCTAACCCCACCATATTCCCAGGTCCTCAGGTCCTCTACGGTTGGAACGAAGAGGCTAAGGAAAAGGCAAAGTTAGTGAAGAAGATGGCACAGGTTCTTGGTGCAAAAATAATCCCCATGTATGACTACAGGCCCAAATATCCTAAGATAAACCCAGCAGTGGAAATAAACCCTAACCATCCCAACCTTACCATATGGCACAACAAGATAAAGGCATGCATATTCATAGGTGTGCATTGCCACTATGCAAACGTCGCCTTGAAGATAATAAGGGCGGAGACAGACTGCTATACCATAGCCATGTGTAGCATGGATGGACACGAAGATGCCATGATAACCCTCAGAGACCAACATGTGGAAGAGGTGGAAAAGTTCATAAGGATAGCAGAGGAGGTAAAAAGGGAGCTTGGAAAATGAAAACTCAGGACAAGGTCTGGACTTACGAGGACTACCTTAGCCTTGAGGAAGAAAAAAGGTATGAGATAATTGACGGGGAGCTACTTGAAATGCCAGCACCCAGCGTTAGACATCAAGAGATATCTGGTAGGTTGTATGTGAAACTTTTCAACCATATAGTGGAGAGCTCTCTTGGGAAAGTCCTTTACGCTCCTATAGACGTGGTGCTTTCGGAGAAGGACGTTCTCCAGCCAGACCTTGTGGTGGTGCTTAAGGAGAACTTGTCTATAGTTCAAGAAAGAGGCATCTTTGGTGTTCCAGACCTTGTGGTGGAAATTGTGTCTGCCAGCTCTTACAAAAGGGACACAGAGGACAAAAAGAAACTATACGCAG
This sequence comes from Hydrogenobacter sp. T-2, assembly GCF_033971325.1. Classification (NCBI taxonomy): domain Bacteria; kingdom Pseudomonadati; phylum Aquificota; class Aquificia; order Aquificales; family Aquificaceae; genus Pampinifervens; species Pampinifervens diazotrophicum. Next base: position 1,600,715 of record NZ_CP117180.1, on the reverse strand, counting down.
GCTATGGTGTAAAGGAATACTGGCTTGTGCTTCCAGAGCTAAGGCTCATTGAAGTGCTTACCCTTCAAGAGGGCGAATACAGGGCTTTCTCCTTTGCCTGTGAAAGGGGCAAGGTGTGTTCAAAAGTGGTTGAGGGTTTGTGTGTTGACCTTGAGGAGGTCTTTCGGTGATAAAAATCAGCTTGCTTATTATAGCCTTTTATAAATTTAAAACAAACTTCTGCAGGAGGTAAGGTCATGCAAACATCTACCGAGAGAGTTATATACAACAGGGCAGGACAGAGGGTGGTCTCACCTGACTACCTTCTTTTTGAAGCACCCAGAACCAAGCACTTTATGACGGGTTCTGAGGCGGTAAAAGAAGCAGTAAAGAGGGCTTCTGTAGATGCCTCTGTTTCATATCCCATAACTCCCCAATCAGAAGCTGCACACCTTATAGGCGAACTTTGGGTTGAGGGCTATGTGGGTGTATACTTTAGAGGTGAGTCTGAGTTTGGCGTTATGTCTGAGGTGGCAGGGTGTGCTTTGGCAGGTGCAAGGACTATAACCACTACCTCTGGACCTGGAACTCTTAGGGCTTTTGAAAACTTCCCCATGTGGGCGGGGACAAGGATACCAGTGCAACTTGTCTTGATGGCAAGGGGTGTAAACGCACCACTTTCTATACAGCCTGACAACCTTGAAGTGGGCTTTTTGCTTGATACTGGTTGTATGATATGGTATGCGGAGAACGCACAAGACCTTTTTGATATGATATTGGCTGGTTTTGTGGTGGCGGAGCAACCTTCTGTGCATGTTCCTGTTGTAACGGTTGTGGACGGCTTTTTTGTCTCTCATACCCGTGAAGCAGTTATGCTCCCACCAGATGACATAGCCCTTCCACCCTATAACCCATACAAGGCACCCATGCCCGTCATAGACGCAGAAGTGCCACCGGGAAGATTTCTAAGAGACCCCTTTGTAATGAAGTCTAACTATATATCCTACGCAACCCATGCCAGCTGGCAGTGGGAAGTGAGGTCTGCTATTGAAAGGTCAAGACCCTTTGCTAAGCACTACCTTAGAGGTCTTATAGAGGAGTTTGGAGACCCATCTGCGGAGCTTGTCTTTGTGGCTTGTGGCACTGCGGCCGCTCAGTCAAAGGAGGCGGTCAGGCTTCTTGAAGAAGAAGGCATAAAGGCAAGGGTTATCAAGCTAAAAACCATAAGACCCTTCCCCATAGAGGAGCTAAGGCAGGCGGTAAAGGGTGCTAAATACATCTTTGTGCCAGAGTTTAACGTGGTGGGATGGCTTGAAAGAGAAGTAAGAAGATATCTTTACGCATACTCTGACGCAGAGGTTATAGGTGCACCAAGGGTAGCAGGTGGAATGACCATGCCTGCGGAGGTTATAGTCAAAGAAGTTCTTAAACTTACAGGAAAGGAGGTAAAGCATGTCATATAAGATTTACGAAATAAACGAAGACCTTTTGGACGTGATGCCTCAAGAGATAAGAGACCTTCAGTTTAAAGCTACCTGGGGCAACCCCAAGAGGGGTGTCATGGACTTGCCCTATTCGAAGGAGCTAATAGAGGAGCACTCTCTGTGTGCGGGATGCCCTGAGTCCATGGCTCTCAGATACATTCTTGCCTCTTTGCCAAACCCCGAGGATACCATAATAGTTAACTCTACAGGATGCACCTCCTTGGTCTTTCCTCATATAGCCCTTCATACTGTCCACTCTCTCTTTGGAAACCAGAACGCAGTAGCCTCTGGCATAAAGAGGGTGCTTGAGTGGAGGTTCCCTGACAAGGTCAAGGATGTGGTAGTGCTTGCCGGTGACGGTGCCACAGTGGACATAGGTCTTGACTGCACCCTTCAGTCCTTTTTCAGACAAGAGAAGATAACCACCATATGCTTTGACAACGAGGTATATGCCAACACAGGTGGTCAAGAGAGCGGTTTGACGATGAAAGGTCATGTCTTTAAAATGGCACCTAAAGGTAAGCAATGGGACAAAGTTCCCATGTGGCAACTTGCCATAGACTCAGGATGCCACTATGTGGCAAGGCTTACCGTGTCCTCTCCCAAAAGGGTAGAAACGGTCATAAAGAAAGCCATATACGTGGCAAGAGAAGTAGGACCCACATATGTGCATCTGTATACTCCTTGTATTCTTGAGATAGGTCTTAACTCTGACGACGGTCTTGACGAGATGAGGCAAAGGGACAAGGAAAGGTTTGCCTTCTTTGAGTATGTTTCTGAGCCTGCAAAAGAGGTCATTGAACGCAAAAAAGAGGAGGGCTTGCTATGACAAGGAGAAGGGTAAACATTCGTATGCCAGCCCTTGGAGGTCAAGGTGCAGTTACCGCTGCACACATAATAGCCACAGCAGCGGACTATGAAGGCTATTATGCAGTCTCTAACCCCTTCTTTGGTGCAGAGAAGAGAATGGCACCCGCAGAGAGTTATGCACGCATAGGAATGGAACCCATTTACGACAGAGGTGAAGTAGTATACCCAGATGTTATCATGGTCTTTCACCCTCAAGTTATCACCATGGGTAAATCCTACACCATGCCCTTCTACTCTGGCATAAAGAAAAAGGGTCTTATTATCATAAACACAGAGGAAGACTTGCTTACCGACGAGGACAAAGAAAGACTTGAAGAGCTTGAGGTAAAAGTATTTAACTTCCCTGCTACCAAGTTTGCTATAGACATAGCAGGCACAGAGCTTTCCACCAATATGGCTATGATAGGTGCCCTCTTTGGTTCCATAGGTGCGGTTGGTGTTGAGGCTATAGAAGAGGGTATAAAGTCAAGGTTCCTCAAGAAATTCGTAGCCTCTGGTGGAACCGCTTCTTTGGACTCTGCCCTTGAGAGAAAGTTCAAGAAAAAGTTAGAGCTAATAGAGAAAAACCTCAACACCGCAAAGGCTGCATATGAGCTTGCTCAAAGATGGGCACAAGAGCAAGGGCTTGAGCCTTTCCTTCCTCCTCCTCCCAAAAAGGTGGCGGTATAAAACTCGGGGGCTTTGCCCCCATTTCTAAAAACTTGACATGTCATTAAACTAAGGTATAAAATTTAGGAATGGGGCGGGTAGTGAACTTTCTAAAATCGGCGGTTTTCCTTAGTCCCTTAATAATTGCCCCAGCATCCTTCTCCTGTCCTAAGGGTTTGCCTAAGATTTCCTGGAGCTATGAGGTTTCTCCGAAGAGGGGTAAGGAGTACAGAAGGGTAGATGTGGAAATAGTGAAAATAGAAAAAGTAAGTAGTATTTTGCCAGACGACAGACTGTCTTATAAGGTGTTCATTAGTCCTGAGGGCTTTATTAGAGTGGAGGTTCTTAACAAAAGTAATGAAACAATAAGAGATGTGGTAATATCTCATAGACTTGAAGGTAGCTTAGAAGGTTTGGTGAAAGCAAGACGAATAATTTCCAAGAATCCCCTGATAGTGGAAGATTTTATAACAGCTCCTTATAAGTTGGAGGGTAAAAATCTATACATAGGCGTTCCAGTAGTGCATGCAGGTGAACAACTACAACTTGAATACAGCGTAAAAGCCTCGGTCATATACAAACCGCATCTTGTTTCCCCAGTGGTCAAGAATGAAGAAACTCGGGAAAAGGTAGTGAAAAAGTATAGCTTTTACTTTCCTATAGGTAAAGTGGAGCTAAGGGATAAGTTTATTGAAAAATTGATGGTGGAGATAAATTTGCTTCCATCCGACGAAGAGTATAAAATAAGGGTAAAGGGTTATGCGGACTCTGTTGGTAATATCCATGCAAACGAACGAATAGCAAAAGAGAGGGCTATGAGTTTAGTTAAGACTCTTTCTACCAGGAATCTTGCCTGTATTGAAAATCCGCACTATGCGGATACTCTTACAGGCACACCTCTTGAGGCTAAGTAGGCTTTTAGCTCTGGTATGCTTATCTCTCTAAAGTGAAAGAGAGAGGCCGCAAGGCATGCGTCCGCACCACCAAGAACAAAGCCATCGTAAAAATGCTCCATTGAGCCAGCCCCACCCGAGGCTATAACGGGTATGTTTACAGATTCAGAAACAGCCCTTGTTAGCTCTATATCGTAGCCTGACTTTGTCCCGTCCATATCCATAGAAGTTAACAGTATCTCACCCGCTCCAAGACCTTCCACCCTCTTTGCCCACTCAATAGCGTCAATACCTGTGGGAGTTCTACCACCGTGTATGTATACCTCCCAGCTGTTTTCACTTCTTTTTGCATCTATGGCAACCACAATACACTGAGAGCCAAACCTCTTTGCACCCTCATAGATGAGCTGAGGGTTTTTCACCGCAGAGGTGTTTATTGAAACCTTGTCCGCACCAGCTTCTAAGAGTTTTCTCATATCCTCAAGGCTTGAGACACCACCACCCACGGTAAAAGGCATGAAAACTTCCTCCGCTACCTTTCTTACAACCTCAAGGGTTATTTTCCTGTCTTCTGCAGAGGCAGTTATGTCAAGAAAGACCAGCTCATCCGCCCCTTGCTCCTCGTAGAGGCGGGAAACTTCCACAGGGTCTCCTGCGTCCACGAGGTTTAAAAACCTCATCCCCTTTACCACCCTTCCTTTGTCAACATCAAGACAGGGTATTATCCTCTTGGCTAACATGTTAGCCTCTCTGGAGCTTTTTGTAGATATCGCCAAGATATATGCGGTAGTATATGGGTCTGCCATGAGGGCACACTTCCCTATTCTCAAAGGAAAGCCACAGGTTTAAAAGCTCTCTTGCCTTCTTTTGGTCAATCTTGTCTCCTGCTTTTATGGAAGACCTACAAGCCTTGTCCTCTTCCATCTTAAGAACCTCGTAATTATACCTTTCTGAAAGCAAATGCTGGTCAAAGAAATAAAGATAATCTCCCAACTTAGCCACGATTAGCGTGTTATCTATTATACCAATAAACTCTGGTTCTGTTTGGTATTCTACCCTTTTTTGAGATAAAAAGGCAGGTGTGTGTTTGTGCCTTGTTTCCAGAAAGGACTTTATGAGGTTTTTTAAATTACCTTCCTTGAGGATTTTCACTTCTGTTTTCTTAGGATGGATGTTTACATCCAAAAGGTAGGGAGGCACCCGCACGTAACAGAGCACCAAACCAGTCCTGCCCCACGCTTTTCTAACATACTCAGACAGGCTCTTGTTCTGCACAGCTCTACCATTTACAAAAAGGAAAAAATCTTTTCCCTCTCTGTTTAAGGGAAGTAGTAAGTCAACTTTAAAGGATTGCTCTTCTTTTGTTATATGCTCCAACTTAACTTGAAAAACTTCTTCCGCTCGTTCCTTTATATCCATAGCAGGCTTGAGATGGTATATTTCTTTTCCTTCCGCTCTCAAGCGAAAGGCGGTCTTTGGGTTTGCCAAGGCAAGGGCTTTAAAAACCTTGTATACTTTCCTTCTTTCCATGTCTTCCTTTTGTAGAAAGGCACTCCTTACAGGTAGGTTGTAGAAAAGGTCGTAAACTTCCACATGTGTTCCCACGGGCATGCCGACAAGTTTTTCACTTACTACCCTCCCGCCCTCAACTCTTATCTCTTTACCCACCTCTTCCTGAAAGAACCTTGACCTAAGAACCATCTTACTTACAAGGCTGATGGCATGAAGGGCTTCACCTCTAAAGCCATAAGTGGAGAGGCTTTGAAGGTCTTCAAGGCTTATTATTTTGCTGGTTGCACCACTCATGATAGCCCTGTGTATGTCCTCTGATGGTATTCCTGTGCCGTTATCTCGCACGCTTATATACCTCTTGCCACCCTTTATCACTTCCACATCCACAAGGGTAGCACCCGCATCAAGGGAGTTTTCCATGAGCTCTTTGACGCATTCCGCTGGACTTTCTATAACCTCTCCAGAGGCTATGTGGCTCTTTACCTCTTCTGGCAGAAGATTTATACGCATAAGGATATAAGATATGCAACTTCCTTAATGTGAGCTCCGTCAGGATAATCCACCAAGTTAAGGTTTAACTTTTTCTATGGAGGAAAGGATGCCAAATAGACTTATAAACTCAAAAAGTCCCTATCTGCAAAAATCTGCCCATCAGCCTGTTGACTGGTATGAGTGGTCCGAGGAGGCTTTCCAAAAGGCTAGGCAAGAAGACAAACCTATTTTGCTCTCCATTGGTGGTGTGTGGTGTCATTGGTGTCATGTGATGGCTCACGAAAGCTTTGAGGACCCAGAGATAGCCAAAATAATAAATGAGAACTTTGTGCCTATTAAGGTGGACAGGGATGAAAGACCAGACATAGACAGAAGATATCAGGAAGTGGTTATAGCCCTTACAAACTCCGGCGGTTGGCCCCTCACAGTGTTTCTAACGCCCGAGGGGAAAGCCTTTTTTGGAGGCACATACTTCCCACCAGAAGACCTATGGGGAAGACCAGGCTTTAAGAGTTTACTACTTAGGATAGCACAGCTTTGGAAGGAAGACAGAGCACGCATACTCAAGTCCGCAGAGAGCATATACGAAAGCCTTATGAACTACAGCAAGCAAAACTTCAAAGACCCAGTGGACCAAGACCTACTCCAAAGGGGAATATCCACACTACTTGCCAACATAGACTACCAATGGGGAGGTATAGGGTCTGCTCCCAAGTTTCATCATGCAAAAGCCTTTGAACTTCTCCTATATCATAACTACTTTAATCCATCACCTCTTTTGCAAAGGGCTATAACAAGCTCACTTGACGCCATGGCTAAGGGAGGAATATACGACCATCTACTTGGTGGCTTTTTTAGGTATTCTACCGACGAAAAATGGCACATACCACACTTTGAGAAGATGCTATATGACAACGCAGAGCTTTTGAGCCTATACTCCATAGCCTACAGGGTCTTTGGTAAGGAGCTTTACAAAAGTATTGCGGAAGGCATAGTAAACTACTATAAGCTCTACGGTTATGACCCGCAAGGAGGCTTTTATGCCTCTCAAGATGCAGACATAGGCGTGCTTGATGAGGGAGGATATTACACCTTTACGCAGAAGGAAATTGAGAGCCTCCTTAGTCCAGAGGAGCTAAGGGTTTTTAGCCTATACTTTGGTCTGGCGGACATGCCTCATGAACCACATAAGAAGGTGCTTTATGTATACATGGAGGAAGATGAGGTCTCAAAGGCAACAGGCTTAAGCCCTCAGGAAGTGAAAAACCTTTTAGAGTCTTCAAAGAGGAAACTCCTACAACACAGAGAAAAAAGGCAGATACCCTACATAGACAAAACCCTCTACACTAACTGGAACGCACTTATGGTGTGTGGACTGTGCGATTATTGGAAGACCTTTGATGACCCATGGGCTTTGGAATCTGCGGAGAAAACGGTAAAGAGGATACTAAACCAGTATTACAAGGATGGTATGCTCTTTCATACAGAGGGTGTGGATGGCTTTTCTGAAGACTACATTTTCTTCTGCAACGCACTTTTATCCCTCTATGAGATAACTCAGGACAAAACCTACTTAGAGGTCGCAGTGCGGATAATGAAAAAAACCATAGACCTCTTTTGGGATAGGGATGGGTGGGGATTTTATGACGTCGCAAAGGAGGAAGGCGGGCTTTTAAAGATTAGACTTAAAAACCTCCAAGATACACCCACCCAATCGGCAAACGGGTCCGCAGGCTACACACTACTGCTTTTGGGAACACTTACGGGAGATACCACCTTTATAGACTACGGGGAAAAAACCCTGCAGGCTTTTTCAAGGTTTGTAAGGGAAGTGCCTATGGTGTCTCACTCTTACCTTATAAGCCTGTATGCCTTCTTAAAGGGCATATACAAGGTGGAGACAAGGGATTTCTTTGAAGATTCCCTGAGGCTTTTCAGACCCTTTAAGTTTGTCCTTCGCTCTGAGGTGGAAGGGTTGATAATATGCGAGGGGCAAACCTGCCAACGGTTTGACAACCTTAACGAAATCTTAACAGGCAAGGGTTAATATATATTACAAAGGAGGTGAAAGCAATGCTCATAAGCTATGAAACTAACAAAAGCGTTGATGAGGTAAGGCAAGCCATTGAAGAGAAGGCAAAAGAGAAGGGTTTTGGAGTTATGGCGGTTCATGAAGTTTCAAAGGTCTTGGAGAACAAAGGCGTGCCTATAAGCTACAAGTGTGTAATAGTTGAAGTCTGCTCTCCAAAACATGCCAGCAAAGTGCTCTCCACAGACCCATACATATCCACCGCCATGCCATGCAGGATAGCCATCTTTGAAGAGAACGGCAAGACGGTGCTAAGCACCATAGCTCCTACTGAAATGCTTTCCATGTTCGAAAGGACAGACCTGGAAGAGATAGCTCAAGAGGTGGAGGAGCTCATGGAGCAGATAATGGAGGAGTGCCTATGAAGGTGCTTAGTGTAAAGGACAAGAAGGTGGCAAAAAGGTTAACAGACAGACTTCTAAAAAAGGGTCTTGTGGTTGCACAGGCGGAGAAGGAAGAGGACCTAAAAAAGGACTTGCCCAGAAAGGCGGACGTGGTTATCTTGCTTTCAGAGGGTGTATCCAAAACTCTTGACTAATTCTGGTCTCTTCTTCCAATCTGGCTTTACCCTTACAAAAAGCTCAAGGTAGACCTTCCTGCCTGTTATAAGCTCCAACTCTTCTCTTGCCATCTTGCCTATGGACTTTAGCCTCTGCCCGCCCTTGCCTATGACTATAGGCTTGTAGTTTTCCCTGTCTACTACAATGTCCGCCTTTATGACAAGGACGCTCGGGTCGTGCTTTCCTTCAGAAACTTCCGTTATAAGCACCGCCACGCCCTGAGGGATTTCTTGGTGAACCTTTAACAAGACCTTCTCCCTTATTATCTCTGCAGCCATAAGCCTAAAGGGTAGGTCTGTGACCATATCCTCGGGGAATAGTGGCTCACCCTCTGGAAGGTATTTTATTATGGTCTTGAGAAGCTCATCTGTGTTATAGCCCTTTAAGGCACTTATGGGTATTATCTCTTTTATTTGCGGATACTCCTTTGAAAGCTCTTCTGCAAGAGGTAAGAGATTTTCTACACCTCCTACCTTGTCCACCTTGTTTATAAGGAGGAAAACAGGTTTGTTTTCCGCATAGGGCTTTATGTATTTTTCAAAGACTTGCCTATCCTCATCTCTAAAGCCGTCCTCCGCATCTATCATAAAGAGTATAAGGTCCGCATCCTCCAAAGAGGTGCTTGCGGTCTGCACCATAGCCTCTCCCAGTGCATCCCTTGGTCTGTATATGCCAGGGGTATCTAAAAAAACTATCTGTGCCTGCTCTGGTATGTTTTTCACACCAAGCACCCTTATGCGTGTAGTCCCTGGCTTTGGAGATATAATGGAAACCTTCGTGCCTAATATTTGGTTTAACAATGTGGATTTGCCCACGTTTGGTTTGCCCACGATAGCTACATAACCAACCTTCATTAATAGCTATTATAAGCCAAGCTCTGCAATAATTAAAAGCACTATTCCCAGTAAGATTACCGCAAAAGAAGCACCAGAAGCGTAAACCTTTGAAGGAAGCCTTTTAGCTAAAAGTCCACCCGTTAGTGTTCCAAAAACAAGCCCTGCAAGACCCATAGCTATAAACTGCCAGTCAAGAGAAAGTAGGTCAAAGTTTTGATAAAAGCTAAGCCTTATGAGTATATTGGAAGTAAAGTAAAGATTAAGCATAAGCCTTATGGAGTATGGGTCAAAAAGGTGCTGACTAAGGAAAACGAGGGGTGGCGGTCCTCCCATACCCATAAGCCCTGCAAAAAGACCACCAAGAAAACCCACAGGAAAAGCCATATGTCTGCCAAGCCTGACTTTTAAAAGCCCCCTCTGGACCAGCAGGTTATAAACTCCCAAAGCGAGGATAAAAGCTCCTATGGTGAGTTTTAGGGTCTTTGTGTCTGCCTTGTCCAAAAGATATGCACCTAAGAATATTCCTGGCACTGAACCTGCTATTAGAGAAAAGAGTAGCTTTGGCTCTATTTTTCCCTTCCTGTTTTGATACAAAAGGCTGAGAGTTCCAAAGAGGTTGAAAATGGCAGAGGACACAACCACCATCTTGGGGTCATACAACATGGAAAGAATACCTATTATGAATATCCCAGCTCCAAAACCTGTTATAGATTGAAAAAACCAAGCAAAGGAGACAACAAAAAAGGGTATCATTTACCAAAAATTGACTTTATAAAGTTTATAAACCCTCCAAACCTTCTCTTAAACTCCATGCGTAGGTTTTCTACCCATTCACCTATTCTGCCAGAGGTTTTTGAAAGAAGGGACTTATCCCTTATGTGGTCTGTGAAGAGAAACTCTTTTAGCACTTCGTTGGTCTCCTCAAGAGCCCTTATAAGGCGTTTTAGCTCCTCTTTGTTTTCAAAGTTTGCCTTGTTTATGGCTTGCTCAAGGCTTTTGAGTATACCTTCAAGGGCACTATCAAAACTTGCATTCCTCGCCTGTGTATCTGTGGGAAACTGGTTTATAAGTTCCACCAGCTTTGACTTTAGCCTAAAGCGGTATTCGGAAAGCAAGGAGGGAAAGGGTTCCTTTGAAGGCAGGTCTTGGAAAAACTCCTCCACTATTAGGACAACCCTTTCCTCTATGCTATATATCCTATCCATTAGTCCGTCTCCGTGTGGTGTTCCTCACCAGTTGGGGCTTTTTTGCCTTCCTCCAAGTCATAAAAGCGTTCCTCAAGCTTTTTGAGTATTTTAGGCAGTGTGGTGTATTCCATCTCTTCTGAAGGCAGTCTATGAGGTTCAAATATCCCTTGACGCCTGAGGATGTCTGCGATTATCTGGGCTTGTTCTCTTGCCTTGTCAAAGGCTGGGTCATCAAAGAGGTCTCTTGGACCTATGAGTTTGCCGTTGGCTATCTGATATCCTGCGGCGATAACCCTTGGAGGTCCGTCAAACCTTGAGGGAGTGGCATGCCTGAAGGATACGGGCATAAGGGGTCCATTGTGAGAACCTCTCATCCAACCCTCCACTATCCAAGGTCTTGCAAAGGGCTCAAGTATCTCACCTATGGCAGGAAAACCGGACTGAGACCTCACTATCATAACAGGGTCATCTTTGCCCACATACTTGCCAGCGATTAAGGAAAGCCTTTGAGTAGAGGCAACCGCGCCTATTTCTCCGTCAGAGTTTCTCCAAACACTTTTTACCGCATAGCGTTCCACAGTTCCAATAAGTGCAAGAAGGTCATACAGCTCCGTTGGTGTAGAGAGCTTTACCGCCTTGCCGGTGAAGGTATCAAGCACCTCAAAGGTAAAGCCATCATGCATCTTAGGGTCTATAACAAGACCTGCACAGACCATGGGGTCAGCAAACATCTCGTAAAGGGGTAAGCTCCACGCGCTTGGTGCGGTCTTGTCCGCAAAGAAGACTATTACAGGTTCAGAGGGTCTTTCTTCAAACTCCATCTCCGCCACACCAGGACCCATACCCTTCACATTGCCAGAAAAGGTATCAGAAAGCAGGTCTTGACCTGCACCGTAGAGCTTGAGCCTTTTGGCTACCTGCGTTCCCTCTTCAAAGGCTTTCCAAGCTATACCATGCACAAGCTCACTATCCACTCCATGCTGGTGGGTCATCACAAGAGCAATATCATCGCCACACACAAGCACCTGACAGTCAATGAGGTTTCCCTTCTCTACCTCCCTTAAACCTATCTCCTTGACCTTTTCCACCACCTCAGGATGTGCGGAAGAGTGCCCCACATAACCCCCTATGTCTGCTTTTATCACGCTCAAAGTTAGCCTCATGACTACCTCCTTTGTGTTTTACTTTTTATATTATAACATCTCATGAAGCTCTTTATAGTGGAAAGCCCTACAAAGGCAAAAACCATAGCCAAGTATTTAGGGAGAGGTTGGATAGTTAGAGCTACTCTGGGTCATATAAGGGACTTGCCAAAGGATAAGCTCGGAGTGGAGGAGGAGACTTTAAAGCCAACCTTTGTATGGGTAAGGGGTAAAAGGGAGCTTATGGAGAAGTTAAAGGCTTTGGCTCGCAAGGCAGAGTCCATATACATAGGCACAGACCCAGACAGAGAAGGAGAAGCCATAGCCTACTTTATCTATAAGGAGCTTGAAAACCTTAAAAAGCCCATAAGTAGAGTAGTTTTCTATGAGGTTACTCCTCAAGGTATAAGGTCCGCTATACAAAAGCCTACCACTATAAACCAAAACCTTGTAAAGGCACAGTTTGCCAGAAGGGTGCTTGACAGGCTCATAGGTTATAAGCTCTCTCCCTATCTGTGGAGAGCCCTCAGCAGAAATACCCTCTCGGTGGGAAGGGTTCAATCTCCTGCCCTAAGGCTTATAGTGGAAAGGGAAAGGGAGATAATGGCTTTTAGAAAAAAGGAATACTACTACATAAAGGTGGTCTTTGAAAAGGATGGTGTGGAGTTTTCCGCCTTTTGGGACTATAGGTTTGAAAAGCCAGAAAATGCCAAGCCCTACCTTGAAAAGTTAAAATCCGCCCTTTTTGAGGTCCTAAGCTATGAAGAGAAAGAAGAAAAACATGAACCTCCAAAGCCCTTTATAACATCAAGTCTTCAGACAGTAGCCAGTGGGGTCTTAAAGGTCGGTGTGGAGCAAGTGCAAAAGATGGCTCAAAAACTCTACGAAGAGGGTTATATCACCTATCCAAGGACGGACAGCTATAGGATGAACCCACAGAAGGCAGAGGAGTTTATGAAATACATTGAAAAAACTTACGGAAGGGAGTATGTGGGTAGGCTAAGGAAGTTCAAAGAAAAGGAACTCTCTCAGGGTGCTCATGAATGTATAAGACCCACAGCACTAAAGGTCCCACCTCTTAAGGGAAAGGAGTTAGACCTCTATATGCTTATACTAAAGAGAACCCTTGCAAGCCTTTCAAGCCCTGCGGTCTTTCTCAAAAAGAAGGCGCTCATAGTGCCCATATACGAAAAAAGGAAGGGTGAAGATATGAGGTTTTTAGCTAAAGGTTCAGAGCTTGTCTTTGATGGATATTTGAAAATTTACCCAGAAGAAAAGGAAATGGTAAAACTACCACCTTTGAAAAAGGGAGAGGTTCTAAAGCCCAAAAAGATATTACTTGAAAAGAGACAAACCCAGCCACCACCAAGATACACAGAGGGTTCTTTGGTTAAAAAACTTGAGGAGCTTGGTATAGGCAGACCCTCCACCTATGCGACCATAGTAAAAACCCTAAAGGAGCGAGGCTATGTGGTGGAGGAGAAGGGACACCTAAAGCCTACAGAAATAGCCTTTGAGGTGGCGGACTTTTTGCAGGAAAACTTCCCAAAGGTAATAGACTATACTTTTACAAGCCAGATGGAAGAGGGTCTTGACAAGGTGGAAGAGGGTCAAAGGGACTGGCGTGAGGTGGTAAGAGAGTTTTTCTCACAGGTCAAATCGGGGCTATAATTTATAGTTTCAGATGGATACCATTCTTGATAAGTTCAAAGGTGTTATCCTTGGTAGTGCCATAGGTGATGCTATTGGCAAAAGTCTTGAGGATGTGCCTTTGGCAGATGTGCTTGAGTTTTATGGTGGCAAGGTGAATTGCTTTGTAGAGCCTCATCCTCTTAGTCCCTCTGTGGGTCTTGAGCCAGAAAAAACTTCTGATGAGACCACCATAAGTGTGCTACTGGCTCAAAGTATAGTGGAGAAAAAATTCTTAGACCCTTACCACTTTTTTGAAAAGCTCAGAGAGTGGGCGAGTAAAGAAGAAAGCCACAGATATCCAGACCCTGCACTGATTACCGCCATAGACCTTATATCCTCTGGAGTGGGTCTTGAGGATGCGGGGCTTGTATCTTCCTCTGTGGAGGGAGTGCTCAGATGCGTAATAACTGGGCTTTTCCACTACTACAATCCATATATTGCTGTTGAGGCTGGCAGGCTTGTAAGCTTAATTACACACAGAAGCAAGGAGATATACGATGCCAGTGCTTTGGTTTCTGCCCTTGTTAGCTACCTTGTGCTTGAGAGCTTTGACCTAAGAGACCCAGTGGAGAGGTTTGCACTCCTTGAAAGCCTTAAAAACTTTCTCAAATACGACAAAAGCAAAAGACACCTTGACAGTGTGAAAAAACTCTTAGAAGAGGAAGCAGACACAGAAGAAGCCATAGAGCTTATAGGAAACTCCACCTATGTTTTTGAAGCCTTGCCTCTTGCACTTTTTATCTTCCTCAGGCATGTGGATGAGCCTTTGCAAGCTTTTTGGGAAGGAGTAAACGCCTGCGGTATGGTGGGAGGGGACACGGACGCCATAGGATACCTTGTGGGGTCTTTTGTGGGTGCATACGCTGGAGCGTGGGCTTTCCCCTTGGAACTTCTTGAAAATTTGGAAAACTACGAGTATTATATTCTTTTGGCAGAAAAACTTTACAATACTACTATGGAATTTCTTGAAAGGAGGAGATGAGATATGGCTTACAAACTCCAGGAAGCCTTTTTAAACACCGCAAGGAAAAGAAGGGTAAAGGTCACCATCTACCTTGTTAACGGCGTAAGACTTCAGGGAAGGATAAGGTCTTTTGACCTTTATACTATTCTTATAGAGGATGGGCGTCAGCAAACCCTTGTTTACAAGCATGCCATAACCACCATAATACCTGCAGAGAGAATGGAAATAGAGTTTGAAGAGGAAGGAGTGCCAGGGGCTGTATAGCCCCCTGTTTTTAAAACATGCCCGGAGGCTTGCCCTTAGAAACCACAAGCCTTTCTACAGGTTGACCACCCTTTAGATGGCTTTGGACTATCTCATCCACATCTGAGGGTTTTACATTTCCATACCATACCCCATCAGGGTAGACCACAACCGTAGCTCCAAGACCGCAAGGTCCAAGACAGCCCGTAGGCGTGACCGCAGTGCTCATAAAAAGCTCTGGGTCCATTTGCAGTTTTTCCATGAGCTTCATGTATATGTCCCTTCCGCCCTTCTCCGCACAAGAGCCCATAGGATGACCCGGTGGTCTTTGGTTTACACAGACAAAAACGTGCCTAAACTCCATTGGATACCTCCTTGAAAGGTTTTGAAAGAATTCTACCAGAGAGTTTGAAAATTTTGTATGAGACTAATCACTTTTTAAGGAGGGGAGGAAGAGCCTCCCCAGAGGAATTTAGAACTTCCAGTTAAGACCTATAGATATGGCGTTTTGGGCGTTTTGGGCAGATACAGTTGTGGGACAACCAGATGAACACGGACCAGAGTCGTAATATATTCCCGAAGAAGTCACTTTCTTGTTAAAGGCGTGCTTGTATGCAAGGTCTATCCCAAAGGTCTTTGTAAACTCATATCCAAGACCGAGAGTTATATGATGTTCTGTAATAGCTGGGAAGCCTACAAGGTTGAAGAAGGCAATGTTAAAGTCCCCAAATGGAGAAGCAAAGTTAGGAATGTTTCTTTGGCTTACAGGAAAGCCTTGAAGACCGCTTTTACCCCTTATGGGAGACTTTCCATAGTTATAACCTGCTCTCAAAGCCAGCTTTTCCATAGGCTTATACTCACCACCAAGGGCTATAACCCATTGGTCTTTCCACTGAAACTCCTTGTAGCCCTTTGCGTTCTTCCAGTTTATCCATCTTATGTCCATACCTACCTTGAAGTTGTTCATAGGCTTTACACCAAGACCAAAGGCAAGCTCTTGAGGCTGAGTGAGTTTTAGGTCTTCAAACCTACCATCGCCATTGCTGTCAAAGACCCTCTTGTAGGTCATGGAAACAGGGCTCTGGTAAGTTATACCTGCATAGACAAAGTCTCCCATGTTATAGGCTAAGCCAAGCTGAAAGCCCATGCCATAGGTCTGAGATTGACCACCTCCGGCGTTCCAACAGGTAGTAGGATCCGACGCGTCTGCACATAAAGTGGCTCCCATATCCAGTGAGCCATAAGCCAAGTGAAGAGCACCTGAAACATATATAGCATCGTTTACTTTATAAGCAAGGGTTGGTATAACACGCATAAACTGAAAGTTCGTGTGCATATTAAGGGGAACAACTTTTCCTGTTGCTGGATCCATCGCAGAGACCAATTTGCTATTGTTCCTATAGTCCACACCCATACCTGAGACACCAAAAGCACCTATACCAAAGGTGAGTTTATCGTTAATCTGATGCACTATACCCACCTCTGGCACAACAAACATGTCCGCTTTGGACCTTTGAGAACCAGAATCTCCCAAAGGATTTTGAACTCTTGCCTTAACCTCAGGCATAAAGAGTATTCCACCAAAGCTTAGGTTAAAACCCTTATACTGGCTCATCCAAGCAGGGTTTCTAAAGATAGAGTCCGTAGGTCCTACTGGCATACCCACACCTATGCCACCCATACCCCTTGAGGCTGGAGATACACCTATAAGATTGTCCC
This sequence comes from Hydrogenobacter sp. T-2, assembly GCF_033971325.1. Classification (NCBI taxonomy): domain Bacteria; kingdom Pseudomonadati; phylum Aquificota; class Aquificia; order Aquificales; family Aquificaceae; genus Pampinifervens; species Pampinifervens diazotrophicum. The sequence goes on along the minus strand of NZ_CP117180.1, from coordinate 1,584,405 downwards.
CGTTTGTAGCAAAAGACAGTCCTGCAATTCCTAACAAGGCAGTTAAAGCAATAGCCTTTTTCATAGCCTTTACCTCCCTTCAAAGGTTTTCTTTCACATTTTAATCCGCATAATAGTAGACTTGCAATTCAAAGGACTTATAAGGCTTTAAGCCTATGTTATATAAGAATTTCAGTATATTCCTATAAGTTTTCAATCAAGACAGCTCTATTTTGCAAGCATTCTATAAGTTTTTCTATGCCTTCTCTCCTTACAAAATACACCCTTCCACCCAAAGGAACACCATATTCCTTCATAGGTTTTATTCTCACATATCCCAAGTTTTTACCTGCAACATATCCTGTTACGTAATCTGGGTCATCGCTCCAACATAGTTCCGCTATAACTCCGCAATGTATATTCTTTGTGGCGAGGGCAAGGGCATCAAGAAGTCTTTCAAGGTATGGCTTTTTTAATCCTCTTTCTCTCAAGACCCTCTTGACCTCTTGCCTGTCTTTCCAGTCAACCCTTACAGTTCTTATACCCCTCTCCTTGTCTGGCTCAAGCCGTTCCCCTGTATGAATATCCATTAGCACCGCACCTCTCATATTGCCACCCTTTGGGTTTGCTCCTCTCTTTAGGGTATTGAGTGCCTCCAGGGCTATATCCTCTGGAATGCCTTCCTTTAATAGGCTTTTTATGGCAAAGTTATGGGCTTCTTCTACGCTTTTAAAGTCGTAGCTGTATATGGTAAGTGCCTTTGGAATTGTGTTTATCTCTTCCACCCTCTCAAGGGTTATAACCATCTTGTCATAAGCCTTGGGTCTTTTGATAAGTTCCTTTATAGTCTTTTGAAGGGCGTCAGGTTTTATAAGCCTTTCCGCACCAGATACGTGCTGTCCCTTTAACTCCGCTCTCATACGAAGGCTAAGCATAGCTTCTCCAAAACCTAAAGCCTCTTTTTAGAATTGTAAGCAAGTTTCTACCAGAAAGCATAAGCTCTGGCTTTTTTGAAAGTGAGGAAAGCACCAACTTCCAGCCTTCTTTGAGGTTTCCAAACCTCATACACACATCTCCCACATGAAAAAGAAAATATGGCAAGTATTCCTCTGGAATTTTATCTCTGTAAAACCTGTAAACCGCCATAGTGCCTTCATAAAGCCTGATGCTTTTACTACTTCTTTTCCCATGCTCTCTTATCTTTACCGTGTTAGTATCGCAGATTTCTACCTTTAGACCCTTAAGCACCGCCCTAAGGAAGATTTCCCAGTCCTCTCTAAGCATAAATTGGTCTTTGTATCCTAAAAAGCTCTCTTTTCTGAAGGCGGTAGCGGATGGATAGCCTACTATTCCAGAAAACACTAAAATTTTGTAGTCCTTTGGTATCTTTTTTCTTGAAACTCTCAGAATTTTACCCTCCGAGTTTACAAGGGTTCTCGGAAAACTATAAACCATATCCGCAACCTTTAAAGCGTCCCTTAGTTTCTCCACATGGTTTTTTTCCCAGAGGTCATCATGGTCAAGGAAAAAGACATATTCACCCCTTGCCAAGCTAACTCCAAGGTTTCTTGAGTAGCACCTTTCCATGTTCTTTGGGTTGCGATGGTAATGCACCCAGCGAGAAAATTCACTCTTTACTACCTGCTCTGTTCTATCCGTTGACGCATCGTCTATAACTATTATTTCGTCAACCTTTAGGCTCTGCTCCAGCACTGACTGTATGGCTTGTGCTATGTATTGCTCTCCGTTATAGACTGGTATTACCACACTTACCATAACTTGGAAAACTTCTCCTTTAACTCAAGCTCGTAGAGAAACTTATACTTAAGGAAGGTGTAAAAGAAGGCAGAAAGGGCAACCATAAAGCCTCTTAGACCATCAAGAAAACCCAATTGGACAAAGTATACCTTAATAAAATGCCAAAGAGGATTGAATATTAGCTTATACAACCTGAACCTTTTGCCATCACTTTTCATGATTTCCGCCATTGTATATGCGTAGTGCACCGTTTTTAAATACTGGTCTTTCAGACTTTTGTATGAATAATGATAGAGGTCTCCCTTTAACCTCCCTACACTACTGCTAAATACAGCCCTTTCGTGGAGTAATCCTTCAAACCTTACCTTTCCCTTACGAAAAAGCCTAATCCTCCACTCGGGATACCATGCGTGTTTTAAAAAATCTCCCAAGTAATAAGTCCGTCTGCTAACCATATAAATATCATGCTTTGGGTTTTTGATTGCCTGTCCTATGCTTTCCCTTAGCTCTTTGGAAACTTCCTCATCCGCATCCAGCACAAACACCCAATCTCCGGAGCATAGACCTATGCCGTAATTTAGTTGGTCTGGGTATCCTTTCCATTCTCTAAAAATAACCTTTGCCCCCAGCTCTTTGGCAATTTCCACAGTTCTATCCGTTGAGCCAGAGTCTACCACAATAACCTCATCCGCAAGTCCCTGCACGCTTTTTATGGCTCTTTCTATGTTTTTCTCCTCGTCTTTCGTGCAGATTAAGACAGACAACATTTTAGGCTTATAATTATAAACTATGGGAAAATTAAGGGTTCAAGATGTGGCAAAGGAGCTTGGTGTTCCAGTCAAAGAAGTGAGAGAGGTTCTCAAAGAATGGGGTATAGATAAGGGAAATTTTGCTTACCTTAACGAGGAAGAGCTTCAGATAGTTTACGACCATTTTTCTGTTCCCAAAGAAAAGCCAGTAGAAAATGGAAACAAAGCAGCAGCAAAAGAGGAGACCGTAGTAGTTTCTGAGCCACCTAAGGAAGAAAAGCAAAAAGAAGAAAAAACCGAGCCAAAAAGAGAAGAGAAAAGGCATAGAGACCAAAGGCAAAGGGATAAGAGACACCACGAAAGGGCAAGACAGCCAGCAAGGGAAGCACCGCCTCCAAAGCGAGAGAGGGCGGAGGAAAGGGAGAGACCAAGAAGGACAGAGGAAAGAAGACCCTTCCCAGCAAGGGTTCCTGCACCACCACCTATGCCTCCGCCTCGTGAGCAAAAGGTAGAAGAAAAACCTCAAAAACCACAACCAAAGGAAAAACTCAGTAAAAGTGAAGAGCAAATGCTTAAAAAACTCCAACAGCCAGTGAAAAAGGAAAAGAAGGAAGAAAAGGAAGAGGAAATTAAGATAGTTCAAATTCCTGAGGTGATAACAGTAAGAGAGCTTGCAGACCTTTTGAGGACTCCTCCTAACCAAATAATGGCGGAGCTTCTCAAGAGGGGGATATTAGCTACGATAAACCAGACAGTTCCTTCTGATATCGCAGTTCAAGTAGCGGAAGCTCTTGGATTTCTTGCGGAGATAAAGTCGGAGGAAGTAAAGGAAGAGGAGGAGGCAGAGGCTTTTGAAGAAGGTGGAGAGCCAAGACCTCCAGTGGTGGTGGTTATGGGGCACGTAGACCATGGAAAGACTACACTTTTAGACACTATAAGAAAGACAAGGGTTGCGGAGAGAGAAAAGGGTGGAATAACCCAGCATATTGGTGCGTCGGTGGTGGAGATGCCAGATGGAAGGAGGATAACCTTCTTGGACACACCGGGTCATGAAGCCTTTACTTCCTTAAGGGCAAGGGGAGCTCAGGTTACAGACATAGCGGTTTTAGTGGTTGCTGCGGACGATGGCGTCATGCCACAGACTGTAGAAGCCATAAACCACGCCAAAGCCTTTAACGTGCCTATAATCGTAGCGGTCAATAAAATAGACAAGCCCGGTGCTGACCCTCAAAGGGTAAGGAGAGAACTTTCTGAACTTGGACTAATACCAGAAGAATGGGGTGGAGATACGGTGTTTGTGGATGTTTCTGCCAAGACGGGGCAGAATGTGGAGACCTTGCTTGAATACATACTCTTGGTGGCAGACCTGCTTGAGCTAAAAGCCAATCCAAACAAGCCAGCAAGGGGGACAATAATAGAGTCTAAACTTGACAAGCAGAGGGGTGTGGTGGCAACGGTTCTGGTGCAAGAGGGAACTCTTAAACTTGGTGATATCTTTGTAGCAGGGACTACCTATGGGCGTGTTAGGGCTATGTTTGATGATAAGGGCAGGAAGGTTAAAGAAGCAGGACCTTCTGTGCCTGTTGAGGTGTTGGGCTTTGAAGAGCTTCCCATGGCGGGTGACCAACTTAAAGTGGTTGAGGATGAAAGAAAAGCCAAACAGATAGCGGAGCAGAGAAAACTCAAAAAGGAGCAGATGGAAAAGGTAGCAAAGGGCTTTGTGCTTGAGGAGGTATTTAAAAAGATACAAGAAGGAGAACTAAAGGAGCTAAGGCTCATACTAAAAACGGATACACTTGGCTCTTTGGAAGCTCTGAAGAAGTCTCTCTCTGAACTTTCCACACCTGAGGTCTCTGTAAGAATAATACACGGGGATGTGGGTGGCATAACAGAAAACGATGTTATGCTTGCTAAGGCAAGTGGTGCGGTTATAATTGGCTTTAATACTCGTCCAGACATAAAGGCAAGGGAAACTGCGGAAGCGGAGAAGGTAGATATAAGGCTGTATGGAATCATATACGAGGCTATAGAGGATGTGAAAAAGGCTCTCAAAGGTATGCTAAAGCCTGTGGAAAGAGAGGTGGTTCATGGCACTGCAGAGGTGAGAGCTACCTTTAAGATAAAGGGTGCAGGCACGGTAGCTGGATGCTATGTGCTTGATGGAAAGATACTTAGAAATGCGAGGGCAAGGCTTGTGAGAAACGGTGTTGTGGTCTTTGACGGCAAGATAGAGAGCCTAAAAAGATACAAAGAAGATGTGCAAGAAGTGGCTAAGGGCTTTGAATGTGGAATAAAGCTAAAGGACTACAATGACGTGAAGGTAGGTGATATCATAGAATGCTACGAAGTGAAGTTAGAAAAGCCTCAATAAGTGTTAATGAGATATACCCAAGCATACAAGGAGAAGGGCTTTTGGTGGGAACACCAAGCCTTTTTATCAGACTGCAGGGCTGTAATCTTAGATGCCCATGGTGTGACCAGCCATCTGCCTTAACCTTTAGAGAAACCTCTATAGATTTAAAGGACCTCATAAGGGAAGTTGAAAAGTATCCACACAAGCATGTAGTCATAACCGGTGGAGAGCCCTTTACAGAAGAGTCCTTACCTTTGCTCGTGGAAGAGCTAATAAGAAGAGATAAGTCCCTTCAGATAGAGACAAACTGCACTCTGTGGCAGGATGCCATGGAAGAGCTTGCTCCACAAATTCATATAACCTGCTCTCCAAAGGCTGTTGCAGGCTGGTTTGTGCATCCAAAGATAAGACGGTATGCAAAGGAGCTAAAGTTTGTGGTAGACCAAGAGCTAAGCCTTGACGTGCTTCTTAATTTTTCTGACTTTCTCCAAAGAGAGGTGGTAGTGCTACAGCCAGAGGGTAATAAGAAGGTCTTTCTACAAAAAGCCCTTGAGATGCAGTTAAGGCTTTTGGAGATGGGTTATCAAGTTAAGGTAATCCCGCAGGTGCATAAGTTTCTTGGGCTGAAGTGACCTTCTGAGCGGTAGGGAAGAAGTATTCTACAATTGCAAGATACAACGCCCTTGCGAAGCTATCCTGAAAATCCTTGTCAGACATCATCAAAGCTTCCTGCGGGTTTGTCATAAATCCCACCTCCACAAGGACAGAAGGTATGCCGGGGGTTTTAAGCACAGCAAAGCCTGCCCTTTGTATACCTCTAAAATGCACATCCCTGCCAAGCTCTCTTCTTACCACTTTGGCAATTCTATTTCCAAAGACTACACTCTCGTTAAGCGTCACATCCATGGCAAGGTCTGCCAGCACTGCCCTTGCGGATGTGGGTATATCATCCCTTCCGAAAACAAGGCTTGCGTAGTTTTGATTGTTAACTATCTGCTGACGGCGTCTCTGTGCCGCTTCTGAGGATATGGCAAATATGGTTGTCCCTCTTGCCTCTGGCAGTCTCTGAGGGTGTGCATCCGCATGTATGCTTATAAAGAGGTCTGCCCTGTTTCTTAAGGCTATGTTTGCCCTTTCCTGAAGAGGCACAAAGGTATCATCCCTGCGTGTCATTATAACTCTAAACCTTCCATCTCTTTCAAGGTAATCAGCAAGTCTCTTTGCTATGGCAAGCACCACATCCTTTTCTTTTATCTGCATAAAACCTATAGCCCCTGGGTCGTGTCCCCCATGCCCTGGGTCTATCACTATAACTCTTCTTTGGGTTATCACCTGCCCCTTTCTTACCTCATTAACCACCCTTTCGCCAGAGGTAACCATGCTGGTATGACGCAACATCCTTACAAAGGCAGGGTCTACTATCTCTATAAGTTCGTCCCCTTGCTCCACCCTTGCAATTGCCCTTTCTGTGGATGTGCCTGTGTATATATCTATAACTATCCTGAATGGCTCTTGCAGAGAGAAGGCTTTTATGTCTTGAAATTTTCTTTCAAAAACCACCCTCGTCCCCCATGGATGCTTACCAACTCTGCCTTGCAGGTTTGCAGGAAGGTTTATATTCACATCTTCCATAATATCCACCACAACTCTTTTAGGGTTTTCAAGGGTAAAAACTTTGTAGTCTACGCTTTTGTCCAACTGAAGAACTATACGCTCCTTTTCTGGATACTTTCCTACCCTAACAACAGCCTTCTGAGAAAAGGCAAAGCTCACAAACACACTAAAAATTACCAAAATCCTTAGGAACATGGACCTCCTCCTCCACTTCGGAATACCTTGTTGCCCAGGCAGGCTTTGGAAATCTCACCACCATAGGGTTCGGTATATCAGGCTGGTAGAGTATCATAGTGCCCTTTTTTAACATTATAGCCCTCTGGCGGAAGTTCCCCGTAAGATACTCATATTCTTTACCCAGCACTTCGCTTGAGTCCATCCTTCCCAACACTTTTAGAGCAGAATTTGCCACCACTCTCTTTTCCACCTCACTGGCAGTTTGCTGAGCACCTATGAGTATTACTCCGAGGCTTCTGCCTCTTTCCGCTATATCCAGCACCACATCCTTGATAGGACTCCAACCTTCCTTTGGTGCATACTTATTAAGTTCGTCAAGAACAACAAAAACTTTAGGATAGGGTTTGCCTATGTTCTCTTTCTCTCTGAAGACCCTCTTAAGTATCGACCCAACCACAAACATTTTCCCTATACTATGTAGACTGCTTATGTCTATAACAGATAGGCGATTCCCTTCCCATTTGGGTGGGCTTGATTTATCCCTTATTAGCCTACTTATGTGCATACATGCCCTGCTGAACCTTCTAAAAAAGGCGTAGGCGGTTTGAATCTGGGCATCTCCAAACCAACTTCTGTAGAGCTCTGAGCTTTTGTTTTGCTCCTTGTCTCTTATAGCTTCTTCAAGTCGCACCTCAAGGTCTTCTAAGCTCTCTATGTCTCTTGAAAAGTCATCCAAAAGGCGACCCTCTGGACTATTTTGTGCAAGGAGGTAGAGCTTGTTAGAAATTCTGTCTATCACATAGTGTATATTGGAAACCCCCTCTTCGCCTTCGGTAAACATGAATTTTATAAGCCCCTCTTCTGCGAACTCTCTGATACTCCAATAGAAGGGTATAACGGATTCTTTGTCCAACCTTTCACAGTCGGGAGTATCGGAATAGATGTTAGAAGGTGGCACATAAAACTTTACATTCTTAAAGGGCTCTGCCCTGAGACCCATAGCTTCATAGACCTTTCTGCTTTCTGCGTCAAAGCTTTTGTTCTTCTTATCAAGCCACAGGAGGTCTTTACCTTTAACATTAAAGATTATCCCGTGCACCTTGTCTCTGTCGCTTGCCTTCTCAAGAATTGAATAGAGGAGAAAGAGGGCGTAGGAAGTTTTCGTCGCTATGCCGGACATACCGGATATGCTCACATGAGCCCCTTCCACACCGTTTATAAAGTCGTAGTTTATATAGACCACGTTTCCATTTCTGTCTACGCCCGCAGGAATTTTTTCCTTCATCTGGTCGTAGTATAAGGCTCTTTCAAACTCTTTACCTATCGCCCTGTAAACCGGGTCACCTGGAGAAGGTGGAGCAAAGACCTCTGGCTCTATTCTTGTCACATTAACCTTTGCCACATAAGCTATGTTTACGGGTATAACTCCCTTGCTTACCAGATGAGCATCATAGACAAACTCCGCACCCTCAAGGAATTTTTGAACTTCGTTCACAATACCATAATACTTAACCCTCTTTTCTCCAACCTGACCTTCTGTGTAAAGCACGTCATCTAACTGGACTACCTGTCCTTCCTCCACACCAACCCAAAACTCAAGAGGACTAATAGGCTTTGTGCCGAGAACTATTCCCACCCTCATGCATAAAAATATAATACTTTCACAAGCGGGCGATGGGATTTGAACCCACGACCTTCTGCTTGGGAAGCAGACGCTCTACCCCTGAGCTACGCCCGCTTAGATATATATTATATTCCTATGGAGTTTCCAAAGCTAAGACCAAGGAGATTAAGAAGGAAGGAAAATATCCGTAGGCTTGTGAGAGAGACCAAGCTGAGCCTTGACGACCTTATATACCCCATCTTTGTGAGATACGGACAGAATATCGTGGAAGAAGTCCCAAGCATGCCTGGAGTATACCGCTATAGCCTTGACAAGGTAGTGGATGCAGTAAAAGAGGTAAGAGACCTTGGCATACCTGCCATAATACTCTTTGGCATACCAGAGCACAAGGATGAAGTGGGCTCGGACACTTGGAGTGATGAAGGCATTATACAAAGGGCTCTAAGACTCATAAAGAAGGAAGTGCCAGATATGTATCTTATAACGGATGTATGCTTTTGTGAGTATACAACGCATGGACATTGTGGAGTGCTGTGTGATGGAGATGTTCATAACGACCTGACCCTTGAAAACCTTAAGAAGCAAGCCATATCGCATGCCAAAAATGGTGCGGACATGCTCGCACCCTCTGGAATGATGGATGGTATGGTAAGGGCTATAAGAGAAGCCTTAGATTCCTCTGGATTTGAAAACATTCCCATAATGGCATATTCCGCCAAGTATGCTTCTGCCTTTTATGGACCCTTTAGGGAAATAGCTGAATCCGCACCAGCTTTTGGAGATAGAAGAAGCTACCAGATGGACCCAGCAAACTCAAGAGAAGCCATTAAAGAGATACTTTTGGATGTGCAAGAGGGAGCAGACATTGTAATGGTAAAACCAGCTTTAGCTTACCTTGATATAATAGCAAAAGTAAAAGAACACACTCTCCTGCCAGTGTGTGCTTACAATGTAAGTGGTGAATATGCCATGATAAAAGCAGGTGGCAAACTTGGCTGGATAGATGAGAAGAGGGTTATGATAGAAACTCTACTTTCCATAAAGCGTGCTGGTGCGGACATGATAATCACCTACTTTGCAAAGGATGTGGCAAGGCTCATAAACAGTGGGGAAGTTTGATGGGCTTGGTTGAAAGGTATCCAGTAAGATACACAGTGGAGGACTGGAAACACTGGCAGGGAGACTGGGAGCTGGTAGAAGGTATACCTTATGCTATAGCTTTGCCAAGACCTATTAATCAAATTACACTCATAAAACTCGGACACCTACTATACAGCACTTTAAAGGATTGCGAAGACTGCAAAGTAGCGGGAGAACTTGACTGGTATATATCCTATGATACAGTAATAAGACCGGACTTGATGGTTTTATGTGGAGAAATTCCAGAAAGGGTAGAAAGTCCGCCACAGATGGTTATTGAGATAGTTTCACCCTCCAGTAGGCATATGGATGAAGGGCTTAAGTTTGAACTGTGTGAAAGAGAAAAGGTGAAATATTTTGTGCTTGTTTATCCTGATGAGAAATATGTGAAAGTCTTTGAACTATTTGATGGAAGATACAGAGAAAAGTTTGATGGTGTATTTAACTTTAACGATTGCAAGGTGGAAATAAACTTTGAGGAGGTCTTGCTTTGAGATTCTACGGCATACCCTCAGAGGACAGAATTTATGAAATAGTAGAAGGGATAGAAGAAGGGCAATGGGTTTACGAGGAAAATGGAAAAAAAGAAGAGCTTGACGCGCAAAAAGCAAGGGAAAAGCTCCTTGAATTGACCGCTATGGTAAAAAAATGGAAAGAGGAAACCAGAAGCATACCCGCAGGCACAACCTTCTTCTTTGTAAGCACTCCAGACAACCCTCAAGCTATAAAGGTCTATGACCTATCTTCTCTTGGATGTTCTTCAAGTCTTAGCCCCGCAAGGTGGAAGGTCTACAAAAAGGAGCTTGAAGGTCAGCTTTGATGGTATATTTCCTCAAGTATCTCTTTGCCACCCCCTTCTAAGAGCCTTCTGGCAAGTTTTTTGCCTATCTGTTCCGCCTGATGTAGGTCTCCTTCTTCCACTCCTTCTAAAAACCTTTTTCCTTCAAGGTCAGAAATAAAGGCTTTTAGCTTTAATTTCTCGCTCTCAATCCATGCATAGGCACCTATAGGCACTTGGCAACCACCTTGAAGCTCTCTCAGAAAAGCCCTTTCACACTCCGCCCTAATACGACTTTCTCTATGGTCAAGAGAGGCTATAGCCTCATACACCCTCTGGTCTTCTTGCCTTATCTCTATGGCGAGACTTCCTTGACCCACCGCAGGGATAAAGTCTTCCAATACTTGGCTTACCCTTTCCTCAAATCCCATTCTCTTAACACCTGCGTAAGCAAGCACTATGGCGTCATAAAGTCCTTCCTCCAGTTTTCTGAGCCTTGTATCCACATTTCCGCGAAGGGTCTCCACCCTCAAGTCTGGTCTTTTTCTCTTTATCTGAACCTGTCTCCTCAGAGAGGAAGTGCCTACCTTTGCACCCTCTGGAAGCTCTTGAAGTCTTCTCCCATCCCTTGATATGAGCACATCAAAAGGCTCTTCCCTCTCTGTTATAGCTCCAAGAGTGAGACCCTCTGGCAGAACCATTGGCACATCCTTTAAAGAATGAACCGCAAGGTCTATATCTCCTCTCAGAAGTGCCTCCTCTATCTCTTTTACAAAAAGTCCTTTGCCTCCTATTTTTGCCAAAGGAGCGTCAAGGATTTTATCGCCGGTGGTAGTAATAAGCACAAGCTCTACGCTGTATCCCCTGCTCTCAAGCCTCTCCTTCACATAGTTTGTCTGCCAAAGAGCTAACTTGCTCTTTCGTGTGCCTATACGAAGTGTATTCTTACTCATCCTTATCAACCCTACCAAGTTTTTCTATTATCCTTCTAAAATTTTCAAAAGGCATAACTTTCTCACTTTCTTCAATCCGCTCTGTGGTTATTACGAAAGCTCCGTCTATATCCACTTCAACGATAGCCCTACCCTTTTTTGCAAGCCTTTTTCTTGAAAGATCTCTATCTTCATCAAGCGTTATAAAAAAGACTTTTATATTTTGTGTGAGATTTGATTGTTTTAACTTCAAAGACCAATAACCTGTTTGAGCTATTCTTTCCCTTAAGGTAGCTTTTACAGATATTATCGCTAAAGCTCTGCAATTCTTATTGTATATAACTAAATCAGCATCTGGAACATGCATCCCAAACTCACCATAATCAACAAGTATACTCCTTTTCACCATGCATAGACACTCATCTAACACTATACCGCTTAACTTTGAGCCACTTATTATATTTAAACCATGTTTTTTAACTTCAGAACTTATAACTTCCACTATCAACTCTTCAAGAAGCCTCCCTTTGAAGGCTTTCCAGCTTTGCTCTGCGTCTTTTATACCAAACTTGGTTATTTCCCCAGAGAACTCTTGCCTTATGGTTTCAAGAATATTAGAAAGGTTTTCTATGCCTCTTAGTCTTACATCTTCTATAGCTTTCAATTTTAATGTTTCAAGGAAAAACTTTTTACTATCTTTCATAGAAATTCCACCTTATTTTCGTCCCTTTCTTTTTAACACTCTCATCTTTTCCAACTATTATAAGGTATTTAAAACCTCTAAGATAGAAGTTATGCTGTAAAGCCTTGCTATGCCAAAAGGGAGTATTTGAGGCTTGATTTCTGCGAACCACACAAACCACATCAACAGGGGAAAAATATTTTGTAAGTCTTTCGTATATCTTAAAGCCCACTGGAATATATTCCCCCTTTGCCCATTGGTCACCTATTAACCAAGCCAATACTTTACCTTTTTTGAGTATTCTATGGCATTCCTGCATTACTTTTTCAAGCTCCTCGTAAAACTCTTCAGAACTTGCAGGTATATGACCTATATTTAAGGGATGGTCGTTATATTTGATGTTGTCTCCGTATGGCGAGTCTATAAACACTAAATCCACCGTTTCATCCTTCAGAGGTATGTTTCTGGCATCCGCCTGTATTATATCTTTTCTCGTTGGCACTATATCAAAGGCTACAACCCTTCTCCTCTCTTCAAGGCACACATCTATCGTAGTCCCAGAACCTGCCATGGGGTCGCATACTATCTCACCAGGTTCAGTGTATCTCCATATGAGGTTATAAATAATGAAGGCTGGAGTAACGCCGGGGTATTTATTATTACCCTTTTTGGTGTATCCGTAACTTTGGTATGGATAGTCCCACAAGGTAGTTGTCATCATTGGGGGTATGTATTTATCATCTATTACATCTTCCCTGCGAAGCCTATTTATTGCTCTTCCCTCAAGGATACTCTTTATCAGAAGTGCCCCCTTCTCTGTCAGTATATCTCTCCACGAGATGTTAAGACTTCTAAAGATTGAACTTGCCTTTTCAACTTTTTTTATGGTTTGTGTTGTTTCAAAGCGTATATAGTAAGGGTATCTACCTTCAAAGATTGGAATACCTTTATCATATCCAGGTTCGCCTTTTGCAGTAAAAGTGCCATAAAGAACATCTTTGTCAAGATTATACAGAAAAATAAAATCGCCTTCTTTAACTGCGAATAACTTATTTGCGTAATTTTTCCCAGTCAAGATTATCCTATTAGACAATAGTGTTTCCTCGCTCTTGTCAGTGCAAGCAAAGATAAAACCATGTCTAACAAAATGCTTTTTTACTTCACTTTTTTCTACCCCCACCGAGCTTAGGAAACCCATTTCCTCTAACATTCCACCACCCTTATATGAAGCTCCTTGAGCTGTTTTGGCTCCACATAGTCTGGTGCACCAGTGAGAGGGCATATACCCTTCTGGGTCTTGGGGAAGGCTATCACATCCCTTATAGAGTCCAAGCCTCTCATTATGGCAATTAGCCTGTCCAGTCCAAAGGCGAGCCCACCATGTGGTGGTGCTCCAAAGCGTAGTGCGTCAAGCAGAAAACCAAACTTCTCCCTTGCTTCCATCTCTGGTATCTCCAAAAGTTTAAAGACAAGCTCCTGAAGATCTTTTCTGTGTATACGAATGGAGCCTCCTCCCACCTCGTATCCGTTTATCACAAGGTCGTAAGCCCTCGCCCTCACAGAATGAACAAGCCTCTTTTTCTCCTCCAAGTCCTGCACCTGTAGAGCCCTTTCAAGAAGCGGAATATCTTCCTCTCTGGGTGATGTGAAGGGGTGGTGCAAGGAGACAAACCTTTTCTCTTCTTCATCCCATTCCATAAGAGGGAAGTCCACCACCCAAAATATGTCAAATTTACTCGTATCTATGAGGTTGTATTTCTTGCCTATGTGAAACCTTAGATTTCCAAGAATACGGTAGACCATTTCCCTTTTGTCCGCGGAGAAAAATATTACATCACCTGGCTCAGCCCTTAGCCTTTGCAGAAGCTCTTTAGTCTCTTCTTCGGAGAAAAATTTTACTATGGGTGAGTTTAGCTTGTCTTCTTCTACCTTTATCCAAGCAAGACCCCTTGCTCCAAGGCTTTGCACAAACTGGGTAAGCTCATCTATCTCTTTCCTTGAGAGGTTTGAGCCTTTGAAGTTTATAGCCTTTACCACTCCACCAGATTCTATGGCTTGACGAAACACTTTAAACTCGGTGTTTTTAAAGACCTGTGTGAGGTCCACAAGCTCAAGCCCAAACCTACGGTCAGGTTTGTCTGAGCCATAAGTTTCCATGGCATACTCGTAGGATATGCGGTCAAAGGGGAGCTTTAGCTCAACGCCGAGAAGCTCCTTAAAGAGGCTATATATAAGCCTTTCGCTAAAAGCCATAACGTCCTCTTCCTCTACAAAGGACATTTCAAAGTCTATCTGGGTAAATTCAGGCTGGCGGTCTGCCCGCAGGTCTTCGTCCCTTAGGCATTTAACTATCTGAAAATACCTATCAAAGCCTGCAACCATAAGCACCTGCTTAAAGAGCTGTGGAGACTGAGGAAGGGCGTAAAACTTGCCCGGATGTAGCCTTGAAGGGACAAGAAAATCCCTCGCACCCTCTGGAGTGGACTTTGTAAGAAAAGGTGTTTCTATTTCCACAAAGCTTTCTTCAACAAAGACTTCCCTTACTATCTGATAGGCTCTATGCCTAAACAGAAGATTTTCCCTCATGCTCTCCCTTCTTAGGTCAAGGTAGCGGTATTTGAGCTTTGTCTCCTCCGAAAGGTGTGTCTCTTCGTCTATGGGAAAGGGTAAGGTTTCTGAGGTGTTGAGAATTTCAAGCTCTTCAATTACCACTTCGTAGTTTCCCGTCTTTAGCCTTGGGTTTTCTGTGTCAGGCGGTCTTTTCCTAACAGTGCCACGCAAGGCAACCACATACTCTGCTCTGAGCTTGTCCGCAAGCTCATACACCTCAGGGTTTGTTTTTTCTTCTACCACACACTGGACTAGACCCTCTCTATCTCTGAGGTCTATAAAGATAACTCCTCCATGGTTTCTTATGCGATGAACCCAGCCGTTAAGGACAACCTCCTTTCCGAGGTCTTGTTCGCTGATGTGTCCGCAGTATCTTGTTCTTTTTAGCATATTTAAATTATAGAAAATCCACCCTCCGCGTGCCTTAAAATGGTAGAATATAAGGTGATGAAGGTAAGAGTTCTTATACTTCCTAAAAGGGGACTTCTTGACCCAGAAGGCAGGGCGGTAAAGGAGATGCTCCTTGACGGCGGTTTTGATGTGAAGGATGTAAAGGTGGGAAAAGTGGTGGAGCTTGAGGTGGGAGAAGGCACAGACATAAAAGCCCTTGTGGAGAAGTATCTCGTAAATCCCTTAGTTGAGGAGTATGTAATAGAATGAAGTTTGCGGTCTGCGTATTCCCCGGCTCTAACTGTGATTATGACACTTACTATGTGATAAGAGACTTGCTTGGGCAGGATGTGAGCTTTGTAGACCACAATACAAAAAGGCTCAATGGTTTTGACTGCGTGGTCCTCCCGGGTGGTTTTTCCTTTGGTGATTATCTGAGGGCTGGAGTGCTTGCCAGCAAAACACCCCTTGGCAACGCTATAGTGGAATACGCACAAAAGGGTGGACTCGTGCTTGGTATATGCAACGGCTTTCAAATCCTCACAGAGCTTCACCTATTGCCGGGTGTTTTACTCAGGAACGAAAACCTAACCTTTCTGTGCAAGGACGTATATCTTAGGGTTGAAAATAACTCTTTACCCTTCACCAGGAGGTTTGAAAAGGGTGAGGTGATAAAACTTCCCATAGCCCATGGAGAAGGAAGGTATTATGTGCCAGAGGAAGAGCTAAGGTCTATGGAGGAAGGGGGTCAAATTGTCCTAAGATACTGCGATGAAAAGGGTAATATAAACTCTCAAGCTAATCCCAATGGCTCATTATACAACATAGCAGGCATTTGCAACAAAGAGGGTAATGTTTTTGGTCTTATGCCCCATCCAGAAAGAGCTTGCGAAGACCTACTTGGCTACCGAGATGGCATAATACTCTGGCATTCCCTCGTAGCTTAGGGATATAATTTAAGCATGAGGTTTTCCAACGAAGCCAAGGTAGGTGTTCTCGTGCTTGTATTTTCCCTTGGCTTTGCCTTTCTTATACTTACCTTCGGGGAGGTCCCCTTTTTCAAACCTGCGGTAAAAACTTACAAGGTCTACTTTGACAATGTGGCAGGGCTTAGTGCAGGTGCGGAGGTAAGGGTGGCCGGTTTAAAAAGTGGAAAGGTGAAGTCTATCAGATTAAAAGATGGCAAGGTGGAGGTGGTTTTTGAACTTGACAAAGACATAACCCTTTATAAAGATGCACAGGCGGAGATAGGAACTCTTGGTCTTATGGGAGACAAATACCTAAACATATACCCTGGAAGTCCACAAGCGGGCATTTTAGAAGAAGGCGGGACAATAAGTAAAACCCTTGGTTATGCGGATACAGACCTTCTTATAAAGCAAATGACAAGTGCCTCAGAATCTGTAAGACTAATGGTAGAAAGTTTCCAGCTTATACTCTCTGAAAACAGAGAGGATATAAGGAGAGTGGTGCAGAACTTGGAAATGCTCACCCATAACCTTAACCTAATAGCCCTTGAAAACAGAGAGTCCCTGAGAGGTGCAATACACAACATAAACCTACTTGCCTATAACTTAAACAGAACACTTCCTCAAACTATAGAAAGCATAGACAGGCTTGCAAAAAACCTTGAAGCCATAGCCAGCGAGAACAGGCAAGACATAAGAGAAACCGTTTCAAACCTAAAACAGCTTAGCAACGACCTAAAGACGACCTTTCCCGAACTTTCAAGAAACCTTAACGAGCTTTCAGTAAATCTAAACGCCTTGATTGTGGAAAACCGTCAAGACATAAGAGCGACCACATCAAATCTCTCTGAACTTACCAGCACCCTTAAAGAAAGCTCTGAAAGGCTAAATAACATACTGGCACATATTGAAAGAGGTGAAGGCACCTTAGGGAAACTAATAAAGGATGAGGAACTATACAGAAATGTAGCTTCTGGTGTTAGGGTGCTTGGCAAAGCAGGAGAGGTCGCAGATAGGACAAACCTCTACATAGGCTTTAGGGGTGAGCTTTACAGGGCTGGTGATTCAAAGGGGATACTTACTGTCAAACTGCAACCCGATAACGAAAAGTATTACCTCTTAGAGATAGTTGGAGACTCAAGGGGTAGAGTCTACAAGGAGGAAATACTCCCTAATCAATCTATAGTTAAAAAGGAGTTTAAGCCTGAAGTTACATTGCAGTATGCAAGAATATTTCCCTTCTTTGGTAAGGAGCTTGTCCTAAGAGGTGGGCTCAAGGAATCCACAGGCGGAATAGGTGTTGACCTTTTATACTCGCAAAGACTCGCCTTTACCACAGACCTTTGGGACTTTGGAAGGAGAGACAGACCACAGGACAAGGACCTAAAGCCAAATCTTCAGGTAGGTGTAAACTACAAGGTTAATGGTCCTATGTATGTGAGGTTTGGTGGTGATGACCTTTTAAATTCAAAGCTAAGGGGTGTTTTTGGTGGTGTAGGGCTTATGTTTACTGACAACGACCTAAAATACCTGCTTGGTAGTTTAAGACTACCCTTGCCATGAAGTAAATTGAAATAAATTTATGATTAGTAGCCATGTATAAGGAACATATATATAGGCTTTACAAGGTGAACATGAACCTGAAAGAGGACGAGTCTTTGCTCCTGTTTACAGACACGGAAAAGGACTATCTATTAGCTCTAATAGATCGCTTCGTGGAAACCGCAAGAACCATAACACGAAAAGTAAAACACTATGTTTATCCTTCCTTGGGAGGGCATGGCAAAGAGCCACCAGAGGAGGTTTGGAGGCTTGCCTTTGGAGATAGAGCAATAAATGAGCTAAGAAAAAAGGGTCTCTTTGAGCATATACTCCATAAAGAAGACTATTCAGAATATGAAGCCTTGCAAATACTCAAGGCTTACGCAGAAGATGTTCCTCATGTGGTGGTAGCCTTTCCTTACTACTCTACCACGCATACCTTTTTTAGAAAAGCTCTTACAGAAGACCTTGGCTGTAGATACGCAAGCATGCCACTCTTTGAGCCAGAGATGTTCTACGGTCCTATGGACGTGGACTGGGACTACGTGGCAAGACTGAGTCTTGATGTGGCGGACATGCTCTCTGAAGCGGAATGGGTGCATGTAAAGGCGGAAGGAACAGACATGGAGTTTTCTGTATCAGGAAGGAGTGCTGTGGCGGACACGGGTCTCTTCCACTATAGCGGTCAGTATGGAAACTTGCCTGCAGGTGAAGCCTTTCTTGCACCCCTTGAAAACTCAGCTTTCGGAAAGCTAACCCTAACCTACGGTACAAACAGGAAACTTGAAAGACCCATAACCCTTAAATTCCGAGATGGTGCGGTGGAAGAGATAGAAGGTTTTGAACCATATAGGAATTATCTTGAAGAGGTATTTAAACGACACGAGAATGCCAGAATAATCGCAGAGTTTGGCGTTGGAACAAACCCGGGCGCAAAAAAACCTGATAATATTTTAGAGGCTGAGAAAATCCTCGGCACAGTGCATATAGCCATAGGAGATAATCACACCTTTGGAGGTATAAACAGAGTTTCTTTTCACACTGATTATGTGGTTTTTGAACCTCAAGTAACCATAGGAGGTAAGGGATGGCAAAAGAGACTTTTAGAGAAAGGCAGACTAAAGACCTAAAGATAGAAATGCTTAAGAAGGTTCATATTTTTGAAGACTTATCAGAGGATGAGCTAAAAGATGCCTTGAACTACATGCAAGTGAGGGAGTTTAGGAGAAACGAGTATCTTTTCTTTGAAGAAGAGGCAGAGCCCGGCGTTTACATACTCATAGATGGTCTTATAAAGCTACTCAAAGAGACGCACGATGCAAGGATTGTTATAGTTAGGCTCGTATATCCCGGTGACATATTTGGCTGGATAGAGTGGGGTAAAAAGGTTCCAAGAAATACTTACACTGCAAAGGCGATGCTTGAGAGCAAAACCCTCTACATTTCCAACAAAGACTTTATAAACCTTTCCATAAAGCATCCTGCCATTGCTATAAAGATGACCTGTGAGGCAACCTCTACACTTTTACACAGCTACGAGACCCTCAAAAGCATAGCAGGAGGCAAAGTAGAAGAGAGAATAGCCAGAGTTCTCCTTGAGATAGCGGACAGGATAGGTAAAAAATACGAGGATGTTATCGTCATAGACGCACCACTTACGAGGCTTGATATTGCGGAGATGACGGGGACGACGGTAGAGACCACCATAAGGGTTATGAGTAAGTGGAAAAAGCAAGGTATAATAAACGCAGAGAGGGGATACATAGAGATAATAAAAAGAAGGGAGCTGGAAAGACTTGCAGTATGAGCCGGGCGGGATTTGAACCCGCGACCCACGGATTAAAAGTCCGTTGCTCTGCCAGCTGAGCTACCGGCTCTAAGATTAGTTATTATAGCATCTATCATCCGACTATTCAAGCAGTTTTTCCTTCCCTTTACCCTTTAAAATTCTTAGTTTGGACCTTTCAATGGCAAGGTCTCCATCGGACACATCCTTGTTTACTACAGAGCCTCCAGCTATAAAGGAATAGCTACCGATCCTTATAGGTGCTATAAGAAGGGCATTGCTACCTATAAAGGCACCCTTTCCCACGTAGCTTTGGTGCTTTCTCTTTCCGTCAAAGTTTGCAAAAACCACACCAGCACCTACATTCACATCATCCTCAATAGTTGCGTCTCCTATATAGGCAAGGTGCTTTGCTCTTACTCCTTCTCCTATAAAGGACTTCTTGACTTCCACGAAGTTTCCTATATGGCTACCCTTTCCTATCAGGCTGTTTTCTCTCACATGGGCAAAGGGTCCTATGATAGCTCCAGACTTTATATGTGAATTTCTTACTATGGAATATGCCTCTATCATCACTCCTTCCTCTACAAGAGCGTTCTCTAAGAGACTACCCTTTCCTACAATCACACCTCTGCCTATCTTCGTATTACCTCTTAGCATAGCGTCTGGATATATCTCCACATCACCTTCTAATACCACGTCAGGCTCTATCCAAACACTTTCTGGTTGGTGGATCGTGTTACCCTTTTCTGCCCATTCTTGAAGTATCCTTAGCCTTATGATGTTTTCCGCTACCGCTAACTCCCAGCGCGTGTTAGCTCCAAGGACCTCTGTAGGGTCTTCCGCCATAAAGCTCCTTACCACATAATCCTTCTCATGCATAAGACTGAAAACTTCCGTTAGATAAAGCTCACCAGTTTTAGGACTTGGCTTTACATTAAAAAGGGTTTCTATAAGATGAGGACAATAGAAAATGTAGACCCCTCCATTTATCTCCTTTATTAGCTTCTCCTCAAAGCTCGCGTCCTTCTCTTCTACCACCTTTATCACATTTCCCTTTCCGTCCTTTATTATCCTTCCGTAGCCTGTAGGGTCTGGCAATTGTGTGGAGAGCAAAAGGGCACTTAACTTGATACCCTCGTATTCTTCCACCATATGCAAATATCTCTGCATGTTTTTGAGGGTTTGTGGTTTGACCAAAGGAGAATCTCCGTTTATTACCAACATATACCCATAGTAGTCTCTCCAAAAGTCAATGGCAGAAAGCACCGCATCGCCGGTTCCACCCTTTGGGTTTGATTGATAAAAGTAATGGTAAGAATCTCCAAAGTATTCCTTTACCTGCTCCGCCTTATGCCCAACCACAAGGGCAGTATCCTCAATATTCAATTCCCTCAGAGTTCTTAGGACATACCATAGCATAGGTTTACCAAGTATGTTATGCATAACCTTTGGCTTTTCGCTTTTAAATCGTGTTCCAAGACCTGCGGACAGCACAAGGGCTCGCATGGAAATATTTTAACCTCTTCCTGCGTCCCTTGCGACGCCTCTTTTTGAGGTCCTTATGAACTCCACTAAGTTTCTTACCTCTTTGTGGTCTCCGTATTCACTAAGAAGTAAGGCTATAGCATCCTCCTTCAACATACCACTTCTAAAGAGAATTCTGTATGCCCTTTTGAGAATGGCTATTGTTTCCTTGGAAAAGCCTCTCCTCTCAAGTCCAATCGTATTTATGCCGTATAGATGTGCATGTTGTCCTGACGCCCTCACGTAGGGTGGTATATCAAGGGATACTCCAGAGAGACCACCGACCATAGCGTAAGCACCAACCCTTGCCCATTGGTGCACTGCGGAAAGCCCCCCTATAAAGGCATACTCCCCAACCTCCACATGCCCTCCAAGAGTAGCACAATTTGCCATTATTACCCCTCTCCTTACTATGCAGTCATGAGCCACATGAGAATAAGCCATAAGCATAACTCCATCCTCTATCACAGTCTTCATCTTATCTATGGCTGTTCCCCTGTGAATGGTGACGTATTCTCTTATTATCACATTGTTTCCCACTATCACCTCACTCTCTTCTCCCGCATATTTTAGATGTTGTGGCTCATCCCCCAAAATAGCTCCATCATGTACCTCACAGTTTGAACCTATAGAGACCTTTCCCTTTATTGAGACCCTTGCACCTATTTTTGTCCCATCCCCTATTATTACCTTACCTTCTATAACAGTGTAAGGACCCACCTCCACCTCTTCTCCTAACTCTACCTCACCTTTGATTATAGCAGTTGGATGCACCTTTGACATTTCAAACCCCCTTTGTAAGATATCGCCTCAGTATTTCAAGAGCCCATTGGGTAGCCATAAAACGATTTTCATTCCTACTTCCCTGGAAAAGAAATCTCCTCAAAACAACTTCTCTGTCTGTAGCAAAAGCCATGTAAGTAAGCCCCACGGGTTTGTGCTCTGTTCCACCCTCTGGACCAGATATACCGGTTATGGCAATTGCTATATCCGCATCCGTTTCCTCAAGGACTCCTATTGCCATCTGCCTACACACTTCCTCAGAGACCGCACCATGTTTTCTCAAAGCCTCTTCCTCAACTCCGAGCAGTTTAGTCTTAAGCTCGTTAGCATAGACCACAAAGCCACCCAAGAAGTATTGGGAAGAACCTGGTACATTTACAAGTCTTGCGGACAAAAGCCCAGCGGTACAGCTTTCTGCGGTGGCAAGTTTTAGACCCTTTTCCCTCAAAAGCTTTCCTACCACTTCCTCCATACTTTCCTTTCCTATTGCATAAATAAAATCCTTATACCTTTCCACAAAAAGCTTTAGCTTCTCTTCGTCCTCTATAAAAAAGTCAACACCACCAGCCCATTTTACACTTCTATACCCCTCAAGAGCATCTAAGCCTATAGTTCTTACAATAAAACCATTAAAATCAAGATTCTCTTCACATAACCCTACAATCATCCAATAGCCTCGTATCTATGATAAGGCTTCCTCAGAAAAGCACCAACCCTATGCCCAGGTTCAAAGGGTTGAAACTCTTCATATTCCGATGGGATAAAGATAACACCTTCCGCCACATTTTCTGTATGGATGAGTTCAAAGGAAACCCTTCCTATTTGCACGCTATCCTTTAGACCTCTACTTTTTGCAGTACGTGGGTTTATGTAAGCCTTTTGAAATCTTTCCATTTCATGAGTCCAAGGATTCCAATGTCCAAGGTCCTCCACAAGAGTACTGTCCGTATACAAGAAAAGCTCGCTCCTTCGTATGTGATAATGCTCTAAAAAGCCTTTTGAATCTACTTCTCCCATCTTAAGGTCAATCTCACCCTTTGCCCTTAGCTCCTCATAGTATTCAAAGTTCTCCAAACTCACCTCTAATCCGACCGCTTCTCCAAGCACATCCGCAGGACTATAAACATCCTCCGTGTCTACTGTCTTTGGTGAGTAGACAAGATAACCAAAGCCATGTCTGTAGTTTATAAAGTCCCTCTCTTGGAAAATGCTTAAGGCAAAAAGCATGTCCGAATAATGGGCGGTAAAGTTTGGAAAGGCCTGGAAGCTCACTACAAATTTATCCCTGAGGGCTTCCAGATGCTCATCCTTTAAATATCTGAAGAGATTTCCCACCACCACAAGGTTATCAAACTCCTCAAAGCTTTCAAAAAACTCCTCCATAGGCTTGGCAGGGAAAGGCATAAGGTCTCCCACAAAGCTGTAGTTGACACCAAACTTGCGTCTAAGCCCAGCAAGAATAGAGAGTATAGCTTCTCTAAAGGGAGAGTTCAAAAGGTGTGCCCCCACAAGGACAAGTGCACCTCTCATAAGAAACAGGCTTCTTTTAACAAACTCTACCTTGCTATCACCATTTTCAGCCTCAAGAATAGCTTGCAAAAATTCCATCATAGAATCTGGCTTCAAAAGCACTCTATCTTTCGCTTTGGCACAAATAGTTTCATATCTACTGGAAAGACACAAGAGGTATGCTCCGCTTTCCACCGCATCCACCACCCATCGCGTTGCCATAACCTCAGAAAAAACTGGCTCCGCGTCAACGGAGAGTATGAACTTAGCCCTTTTCCAGTCGGTAGGCTTGAGAGTTGACGGCGTAAAATCCACAACCGGAGCATCAACAAAAACATTCTCTGAAAGGCTTTTGGCAAGAAGATAATCTTCAAGTCCTGCCTGTCTACCAAGCAAAAAGGCGGTCTTACCCTTTGATAGTTTTCCCTTCAGGATTTCAAGAGCTTGAGCGTAATCAACAGAGATAAACTCATCTCCCTTCCTCATAAAAATACCTTTTAGTCTCATAGGATTACTTGTCGCTTCCTGTATATAGGCTATACCTTTGGTGCATAGACTTCCTATCCCCCTTGGGTCTGTAGGGTGTCCGTATAGGTCTACTATTTTACCTTCCTTTTGGTAGAGTATATATCCACAGGCACATCCACAGCCTGCACAGAAGCCTACCCTTTGGCTGTCAAACTCCTTCACCGTGAGAGGTATCTTCGTGGGCTCAAGGCTCATTGAGTAGAAGATTATACGACATTTTTCTACGGATTTATCTTGCGGGTTTTCTGATAGTTAATTATTGTTTGACATTATTATAGTATCAAACTACTTGACATTTTCCAAAACAGGAATATAATCATACCCATGGATGAGGTAGCCAAGATAATGGCAAGAGGATTGGTAGCTCTGCCCAGCGATGTTAGAAAAAGGCTTGGGTTAAAGGAAGGAGACTTGGTCAGGATTGAGGTAAAAGATGACCAGCTCATAATAAAGAAAGAGCAGAGGGTTTATGACCTAAAGGGTAGCATCCTATCAGGGCAAACCCAACAGAAGAGCTTCGCCCAGATATTAGCGGAAGAGTTCCAAAAACAGAAGGGAGGGAAGAAAGATGGCGGAGCTTAGAGGAACTAACCCTTACCATATAAAACCCCCTGAGCCTAAGGTTTTGCCCAAAAACTACACTCAAGGCGTAGACAATCTCTCTTCTGAAGACTTTCTAAAGATATATATAGAAACTCTAAGGTATCAAGACCCTTTCCAGCCTCAAGACCTCTCAAAGATGTTAGAGGATATGACAAGGCTAAATCAGATTAGGTATATGAACGATATGAAAAGCTTTATGGAAGGTCTCAAGGGTTGGTTTAATCAAATCACCCTTCTTTCAAGCCTGAGTTTGATAGATAAAGAGTTTGTGTTCTCCACTAACAAAATAGACACGCTAAAGGGTGGACAGTACTATCTTCTGTCTTCAGAGGATATAAAGGGTGCTACCATTAGGATAATGGACGGAGATGATGTGATAAAGGAATATCAAGTAGATATAAACAAGGGGCTTAATCCGATTGAACTCAGTGACCTGCCAAAGGGTCATTACAGCGTGCAGATCCTTAAGAACGGTATGCCAGTTGATAGTTTAAATCTTGGTGTTATGGGTAAGATAAAGTCTGTTAGTGTCTCTGGTGGAGAACTGCTTTTTGAGCTTGAAAATGGAGAGCTTGTCTCTCCTTCAAGATTAATATATGCAGGAGGGATGTAATCATGATGAGGAGCTTTTTTAACGCAGTAACGGGTATGAACGCCTACAGAACATGGATGGACATAACTGCAGATAATATGGCAAACGTAAACACCATAGGCTTTAAGGGTAGTAGACCCATTTTTCAGGACGTCATATCCTCGGTCACAATAGGTCTTAATACAGTAACCAACACCATTAAGTCTACCACTTACGGAGCGGGTGTTTTGGTTGACAGCACGCAAAAGCTTTGGACAATAGGTAACTTCAAGCAGACAGGTATAAATACCGACCTTGCTATACAAGGCAGAGGACTTTTTATAATAAAGGATCCCATTTCAGGGATCAACTACTACACAAGGGATGGGCAATTTAGGCTTAGCAGGGATGGTTATATGGTTAATTCTGGTGGTTTGAAACTGCAGGGCTTCAGAGTTGACGAGAGGGGAAAAACAGTAGGCACAGGTCTTGAGGATATTCACGTTATACCTCAGCTTCCACCAAAAGCTACAGGGCAGATAAGGTTCTTAGGTCCAACAAACCTAAACTCTGCCTCTCCACCCCCATCGGTGGCATTTGACCCAAACAACCCTTCCAGCTACAACTACAAATATACCATAACTATATATGACAGCCTTGGCACTCCATATCAGGCGGACATCTTTTTTAGAAACTCCACTACGGCGGTCAACACATGGCAGGTGTTCCTTAGGGCTGATGTAGACCCAGGAAACGCTGGCTACGAGGTGTCAGGCGACTGGACTATAACCTTTGACCCTGCTGGCACTCTCATATACGACAATACCGATGTTATTAGAGAGCCTTCAGCTGATGGGCTTAGCTTTGTATATTATCTTAATACCTCCAATCTTACAGTAAGCTACACAGCAACCACGGGCACAACCACTCCTAGTGGAGGCGTATTTCCTAATATAGGCGATTGGAGGATTATAGTAGGTGAAGAAGTGCAGGCAACAGCAGGGGTTGTTGGTACTACAATAGATAACTCATACATAACTCAGTATGCTTCAGATTTTATAGTTACCGTGGAGCAGAATGGCTACGCCAAGGGTGACCTTGTGGATGTCTATGTTCTGTCCGAAGATGGTGCGGTTGTAGGGGTGTATTCCAACGGAAAATCTCTACCCCTTTATAGAGTTGCGGTTGCAGTGTTCTCCGACCCAGAGGAACTTACAAAAAAAGGTTCTAATCTTTACACTTCCATTTCCACACCAACCATAATGGCTCCAGGCGGTGCGGAAAAAGTCAGGTCTGGCATGTTAGAAATGTCTAATGTGGATATAGCCTCTGAGTTTATAAATCTTATATCTGCCCAAAGGGCGTATCAGGCAAATACAAGGGTAATAACCTCATCCAACGCAGTGCTTGATGATACAATAAATCTGGTAAGGTAATTTAGAAGATGGGTATGGGAGGGACTAAAGGGGTGGGAGGGGGTTAAAGCTTTTCAAAAGCCTTAAAGAGTCTTTCAAGGTAATCATCTGTGTATCTTAGGGTTGTGGTAAGTCTTAGCCTTGCCATGCCTATGGGAACTGTAGGATATCTTATAGCTTGAATAAGTATTCCCTGCTTAAGAAGTCTATCCCTCAAGTCTAATGCTTTGGCTTCCTCGTAAACCATTATGGGCAGAATAGGTGTATGGTGAAAGAGAACCTCAAGCCCAATTGTGGAAAGCCGGCTATAGATCAACTCGCTTTTCTCTTTCAGCTTTCTTACCCTCCAGCTTTCTCGCTGGATAATCTCTATAGCCTTTTTTGCACCTGCACATACCGCCGGAGGAAGAGATGTAGAAAATATCAAGCTTCTTGCCTTGTTTACCAGATAATCACATAAAACCTTAGAACCACATACAAATGCACCATACGAACCTATCGCCTTTGATAATGTACCCATAACCACTATATAATCCTCCCAACTCTCTCCAAACTCCTCAAGACCACCTTTTCCAGAAGGTCCAAGGACACCCGTTGCATGGGCTTCATCAAGATAGAGCATGCAGTCAAATTCTTCCGCATACCTTTTTAGGGTTCTAATATCCGCAATGTCACCATCCATGCTAAAAACCGTATCCGTAACTATAAGACATCTTCTGTGGTAGTTTCTAAAGGTTTTGAGTAGCTCTTCTAAGTGTTGGTAGTCTCCATGTCTGTAGACAAGCACCTTAGATTTAGATAACCTACAAGCATCTATAATACTTGCATGGTTTAGCTGGTCGCTTAGGACTAAATCATCCTCCCCCACAAGGACAGGTATAGTGCCAAGGTTAGCGAGATAGCCAGAGCCGAAAAGAACACAGCAAGGTGTTAACTTAAACTCAGATAGTTTATCTTCAAGGTCTCTGTGGTGCTTTGTGTATCCAGATACCAGAGCGGAAGCCCCAGACCCAAGACCGTAATTTCTAAGAACCTTTACACTCTCCTCAATTACCTCAGGGTGGTCTTTCATCGCAAGGTAGTCGTTGGAGCAAAAGTCTAAAAGACCCTCTCTTAGGCTCCTTTGTCTGTAAAGACTTTCAAACCTGAGCCTTTCAAGCTCCTCTTCTATCCATTGCATTCAGTTTATGAGCTTGTTAAGGTCTTCCTCCGTTGGAAGTCCTGAGTGCATCCTTCCGTTCATACCTATAAAAGTAGGCGTCCCTCCTATGCCCAGCTTTTCCATCAGCTCAAGGTTCGCCTCAACCGCCTTTTTGCCCTCTTCACATTGATTTTGAGAAATGTAGCCTTCCGCATATTCCTTAAAGCCCTTTTTGTCACATATCACTGAAACTGCTTTAACAAAGGCTTCTGGGTGTATGGGGAGGGGGAAGAAGATAAGTCTTATCTGGACATTATTTTTCTTTGCCCACTCCTCTACTATTGGGTTGCTCCTTTTACAGAAGGGGCAATCTGGGTCTGTTATAAAGTATATGTATCTGTCACCCTCTCCATGCCTTACATTTACATGCTTTTCTATCTCTTTAAGCTGGTCTGCGGAGACCTTCATAAACTCTTGCTGTCTGTCTCTGGTTATGTTCTTTTTGTCCTTTACGCTTATTAAGTTTCCTGCAAGTAAGTATTCGCCTTTGCTGTCCATGTAGAAAACCAAAGGCTGTGTGCCAACTTTGATAACCACTTCACAAAGACCATCTATGTTTTGAACTTGGGATACGGATTCAACGCTGAAGTCTTGAGGTATAAAGTCTTTCACAGAGGTTTTGACCTGCTCCTTTGTAGGACACTTAGCCGAGCTTTGTCCACAAGCATTAATAGAAAACATCGCAACTATAAATGCTGAGAGGAAACCTACCTTTTTCAACATAATACCTCCTTTAGGGTTCATTATAAAGCAAAAGGGTAGTTTTCGCAAGCACAAGTTATCTCCTTCACAAGCACGAAAGGCTCCATTGTCCCGTTAAGCTCAAGGTGTGCTTTGGCATAAATCTTGGACCTGCTTTCAAAAAGTTTATGGAGTTCTTCTCTGCTCTTTCTCAAAAGAGGTCTTGATGAGTCTTTTCCACATCTTTCCAAAAAGGTTTCAAAATCCACTCTTAGCCAAACAACAAGCCCTGAGGTTTTCATTATCTCCATAGCCTTGGAGTTGCTACCCAATCCACCTCCTGTGCTTATTACAAGCCCCTCATCTTTTACCAAATCCATGAGAACCTCTAACTCACGCCTTCTAAAATAGTCTTCTCCTTTGGTTTCAAATATCTCAGGTATGCTCATCTTTTCTATCCTTTCAACTTCCTTGTCTATGTCCACAAACTGCCAACCTAACATATCAGCAAGAAGTCTACCCACTGTGCTCTTTCCACTACACATAAAACCTACGAGAAATATTTTCTTACAGCTCATGTCTAACAAAGATTATATTAAGCACGGTAAAAACCATTCCAAGCATAATGGCATAAGAAAGGGTTTTGGGCTTTATCCTCTTGAGGAGATTGAGGTGAACAATCACCGCATAGTATGTCCACAGGTATAGCACAAAGATGAGCTTTGGGTCGCTTACCCAATGTTTTCCAAAAAAGCTCCTGCTCCATAAGCTCCCAAAGATGAGGGTAAGGGTAAGGAAGAGAAAGCTTAGGTTCATAGAAAGCCTTTCCGCTCCTCTGAGAAGGCTAAGAGGCATAAAAAAGCCTGCTATGTTTTTTTGTTTTAATCTTGTTTCAAGGATAAGTTTTAGTATGGATGAAAAGCCTCCCAGGAAAGCAAAGGTGTAAGAAGCAAGGGCGGAGGTTATATGAAGGGAATACAGAGGACTTCTATAGGGTGAGGGTTCTGCGGGCATAGCCAAAAGGGTTGAAAGTATTCCAAAT
Source organism: Hydrogenobacter sp. T-2 (assembly GCF_033971325.1). Taxonomy (NCBI): domain Bacteria; kingdom Pseudomonadati; phylum Aquificota; class Aquificia; order Aquificales; family Aquificaceae; genus Pampinifervens; species Pampinifervens diazotrophicum. The sequence goes on along the minus strand of NZ_CP117180.1, from coordinate 1,555,463 downwards.
ATGGCAAAAAAGGCGGAAAACTTCCAAAGATATTCGTATTTGAAAGATAGGAGTATGAGAATGCCTAAGATGACGTTTCCTAAGAGGGAATAAAAGCCATAAGTGTCCGCAAAGGGAAAACTGCCAACCTTGAAGGACAGACTGCTTATGTGAAGCACGTAAAATATGAGTGCGGAAGAGAGAAAAAGACGAGTAAACTCCTTAACCCTATCTACGAAATAGGAAATCAGGGAAAATACAAAGGCAACAAAGTAAAATACTATGCTAAGAGTAAGCAGGGACATGTAAGATAGTTTATCATGGTAGGCATAGACATAGTAAGCAATCAGAGGATAAAGTCTGCAGTTGAAAGGTTTGGAGAGAGGTTTCTTAAACGCATATACACAGAAGAGGAGCTAGGATACTGTATGGGTCAACAGACCTTCTATGAATGCCTCTCCGCACGTTGGGCTTGCAAAGAGGCGGTACTAAAAGCCTTTTATCAGGTTTACGGTGTGCTTCTCAAGTTCTCGGAGATAGAAGTCTATGGTGACAGGGGCAAGCCTGCAAGGGTGAGAATACTAAGAGAGGGCTACGAAGATATAAAGGTTTTTGTTTCCCTGTCTCACGAAAGGGAATTCTCCGTGGCGGTTGCTTATGTTTTAAAGGAGTAGAAGGGCCACATGTGATTGAGAGGTCCATGTCCTTTGCCAAGGGGTAGGGAATTCTCTATGGCTTTTTGAATATATTCCTTTGCCATACGCACAGAGTCTATGAGACTGTATCCCTTTGCCAGATAGGAAGTTATAGCAGAAGAGAAGGTGCATCCAGTGCCATGGGTGTTTTTTGTGTTTATAAACTCTCCCTTTAAGTATTCAAAGACCTTACCGTCATAGAACACATCCACAGACTCCTCACCCTCCATATGTCCGCCCTTTACCACAACTGCGGATGGACCATAAGAAAGTATCTTTTTGCAAGCCTTTTCCATATCCTCAAAGTTTCTTATTTTAAAACCACACAACTCCTCAGCCTCTGGAATGTTTGGAGTTACCAAAAGTGCAAGAGGAAGGATTTCTCTTATAAGCGTTTCTCTTGCGGATTGTTTTAAAAGCGGGTCTCCAGACTTTGCCCTCATTACAGGGTCTACCACGAGCTTTTCAATCCTTGTATCCTTTATAGCCTTTGCCACTGCCCTTATTATATCTTCGTTGGAGAGCATGCCAGTTTTGCAGGCATCCACGCCTATGTCCTCTACCACAACCCTTATTTGCTCATATACCACCCTTGGTGGAAGGTCCACAACTTCATAAACTCCCACCGTGTTTTGGACGGTTATGGAAGTTATAGCACTCATCCCATATACGCCCAGCACAGTAAAGGTCTTTAGGTCTGCTTGTATTCCAGCACCGCCACCGCTATCAGAGCCTGCTATGGTTAAAGCCCTTGGCACCATTAGAAGAAAAATCCTAACACAAAATGTATTCTGCTCCTTGACGTATCACCTGGCACCTTTTTCGTTTTAAAAGCCCAATCTAACTTTATGGGAGCAATGGGTGTTACAAACCTTATACCAACACCAAAGCCACCCTTCAGATTCTGGGTTTTTAGCTCACTCCAATCGTTAAAGCCAAGACCAGTGTCGTAAAAGAGTGCACCGTATAGTATGTTTTTATAGATTGGGTAGTTTGCTTCCGCAGATAATATAAGTTGTCTTTTTGCACCGATAGGGTCTTGTGTGTTAGGGTCAAGAGGACCCGCATAACCGTACTTATAACCTCTTACCGTAAAATCTCCTCCTACGAAAAACCTTTCATCCAATGGCACTCTTTTACCGCCGTAGGGTTCAACAAAGCCAAAGGAGCCTTTGAGAGACAGTATAAGACCAGTGTCTAACCAACTATCCTTGAAAAAGGTTTGATGAGATAGAGTTATCTTATTAAACCTCTCGCTTCCACCTAACACGGGCACAGCCACTGAATAACCCAGTTCTGTGAGAGAGCCACTTGAAGGGAATAGATAGTTATCCCTCGTGTCCCTTGTCAAACCAAAGATAAACTTTCTTGACTGCCTCGTTCCTGCCTCTTCTTTTATAAGGGCTGATGCATCAGGCGAGATATCCTTATACCTAACCCTTTGAAGGCTAATTCCTGCACTTGCCCTCCAAAACTCTGCAAACTCCCTTGAGAATATAAAGTCTACACCGGTTCTTTCCACTGTATAAGTGGTGTACTCTATCCTTCTGTCATACACAGAACCAGTAAGGTCTATAGGTTGGTTGAGAAACCATTTTCTTGTATAAGAAAGAGAATTGTCCCTGTATTTGCTTCCGTATGATATAGATATGCCTGCTATATCACCTGTTCCGAGGAAGTTACCCTTACGCAAAGAGACGAAGCCGGAAACACCAGTTACTTGATTGTAGCCAAGACCTATGGAAAACTGTCCCGTGAACCTCTCTCTTACTCTTGCGGAAAAGTCCCAGTTATTACCAAAGGTTGGAAATGGGTCTATAGAAACATCTTGATAGTATCCAAGGTTAAAAATCCTTGTCCTTGAACGGTTTATCTCTCTTTGGTTTGCCAGCTCACCCTCTTGGAATCTTAGCTCTCTTCTTATAACATAGTCCCTTGTTTCGTAGTTGCCTTGGACCTCTATCCTGTTTACGTAGACAGGCTCACCCTCATCCACTTTCAAACTTACACTTACCTTTTTGTTTTCCCTATCCACCGCTTCTTTTTCTTCCACAAGGACACCAAGAAAACCTATCTCTGAGTATTTCCTCCTTATGTTTTCCTTTATCCTGTCTATAACTTCTTTTCTGTAGTAGCCTCCTCTGTTTTTCCTAAGCAGTTCTTCCACCAGCTCAGAGTATGCGTATAGCGTATTGCCCTCTATCCTTAGGTCAGATAGTTTGTATCTTGGTCCTTCTTGTATTTTTATGTTTATCTCGTATCTGTCTCCTTCCTTCCTTATTGAATAATCCACTTCCGCCTCAAGGAAGCCCTCGGAGCGGTAAAAATCTCTTATCTTCCTTACATCCTCTCTTAACACATCCTCGCTGAAGGGTGGCTTTAGCCTGAGAGAGAGAAGGCTAACTGGTTTTGTTTCCATGAGTCCGAGCAGCTTACCTCTACTAAAGGTTCTGTTTCCAGTGAAGTTTATGCTCCTTACATACTCTGGCTCTCCTTCCACTATTTTGTAGACAACCTTCGATGCTCCCTTTTTTGGAACAAGTTCATAACTAACTTGGACGTTAGGATAGCCCTCCTTCATGTAGGCTTCTACTATCCTCCTCTTTATAAACTCTAGCTCCTCACGGGTGAGCACCCTTCCGAGCCTGAGCCTCCTCTGTATTTCCAGCCTCTCCTCCACCGCAGGTGCTGAAGTAAATCCCTTTATGAGCTCCTCTGGTTCTATCTTGCCCACCTCCGTTTCTATGCCTATTTTTCTTTCCAGCTCATCAGACTTTATCTTTCTGTTGCCTACAAACTCTATTTTGTATATGACAGGCAAATCCTTTACCCTGTACACAAGAACTACATCTCCGCCCACCCTCTCTTCATAAACCTCCACCTCATCAAAGAAGCCAGTTCTATACATGCGTCTTATGCTTTCTCTAACCATATCCGGGCTGTAGAGACTACCCTGCCTTATGTTTATAAGCCCGAGTATAACATCCTCTGGCACATACCTTGCTTCTTCTACTCTTATTTCCCTCACAACCTGTGCAAGGGAAAAGCTCACCAATGTAAAGAGTGGAAGTACAATTTTAAGCAATATCCACATATCTTCTACCCTCCTCAACAAAACCGCAAACAAAAGAAGAAGGCACCGTATTAAGAGCGTAAGGCACGTCCTCTTTCCCAACTACCACCATAAAACCCACGCCCATGTTAAAGGTTCTAAACATCTCCTCCTCCTGTATTTTCCCTAACTCCCTTATCCAGTCAAAAACCGGGTTTTTTGGAATTTTATCCTTTTCCACAACCGCCCTTAGACCTTCTGGAAGTATTCTAACAAGATTTCCCGGTATGCCACCACCTGTTATATGAGCCATTCCCTTTATCTTTATGCGAGAAGACCTTAGCCTTTGCACTTCTTGGAGGTATATCTTGGTGGGTTCTAAAAGCACCTCCCAAACCTTTCTACCTTCAAATTTATCGTGATAACTTATGCCACGGTCTTCCAACACCTTTCTTATAAGGCTGTATCCGTTGCTATGAAATCCGCTTGAGGGAAAGCCTATTATAACATCTTCGGGTCTTATGTCCTCTCCAGTAATGAGCTCCTCCTCCTCACACACTCCAAGACAGAAACCCGCAAGGTCATACACACCTTCTGGATAAAAGTCTGGCATTTCTGCAGTCTCTCCACCCACAAGGGCAACTTCCGCAAGCCTGCAACCCTCCACTATACCATCCATAAGCTCTCTCATAACCTTAAGGTCTATCTTGCCCGTCGCTATATAGTCAAGAAAAGCTATAGGCTTTGCACCAGTGGTCAAAAGGTCGTTTACATTCATAGCAACGAGGTCTATGCCTACCGTGTTGTGAACACCTACCGCCTGAGCTACTTTTAGCTTTGTGCCCACACCGTCGGTTGTAAGCATAAGGACAGGGTTCTTATAGCTCTTGAGTTTTACACCACTGGCAAAGGAGCCAAAGAGTAGAGCTTGATGTGGCAGAGTTTTTACCTTTTCCTTTATATATCCCACAAAGTCTTCCGCCCTCTCTATGCTTACACCAGCTCTTTTGTAAGTCCACTCACCCATGGAAATAAAACTCCTCTATAACAGTGTATATGGGCCCTACAGAGGTCAGAGAGCTTTTTATGAGTGCCACTCTGTCAACAAGGTCTTCCCCAAAGATGGTGTTTTCATGTTGACGCAGAAGGTCCTTTAGAGCTCTTTTATCAAACTCCTTCACTCTACATATGGTAACGTGTGGGTAAAAAGGTTTACCTTCGTCTCTTATACCCACCTGCCTGTTCGCTCTTACTATGTTTCTGGCAAGGTCTATGAGCTGTCTGTGACCCTCCGATACACCTATCCAAAGAACCCGAGCTCTATCAGGGCTTGGGAAAACTCCCAAACCCCTATACTTTACCCTTACGGGTTTATTAGATTGTGCTATTTCCTGAAGAGTTTTCAAAAGATCCGTAAGCCTTTCCTGTTGCAAATCCCCTATAAACTGAAAGGTCATATGGAAGTTCTGTGGTTCTACCCACTTTCCCTTGATGAATTTCTCGCTTTGTGTTCGTATTTTCTCCACCGATTCCTGTATCTTCTTGGTGGTAAAAAAACCCACAAAAACCCTTATCATTACCAATACCTAAAAGGTCCAGTATCAAGGTGCACGAAGCCAGACCTTGGATAGTATCCTACCCCACCAGCCCTTAAACTAATCGCAAGGTCTCTTAGCCGGCTTAGGTTCATGCCTTGCAACCTTATATCTATCGCCTTTCCACGCGTATGGTAACTATCCCTGGCTACACCTTTTCTTACTCTGCTAAGGTAAGCGTTGGTGGATGGAGACCTATATCCAGATATTACTTCCACCCTTTCCCTTTCAGATAACTTGGTTATGAGATAAAGAAGGTCAAGAAGTCCTACGTCTATCTGAGCAACCTCTCCGCTTCTGTAGTCTCTCAAGAGCCAGTTTATCTCTCTAAGAGAGCTCTCTATATACTCTCCGTCTATCCAGTAAGCGCTCCTGAGGCTTTCACCAGTGTTCAAAGAGTAAAGGTCAAGGTATCTTGCTCCCTCCGAGATACCTTTAATCTCAAAGACCGAAGCATAAGATAAAGAGCCTGTCATAAGCAGGCATCCTATATATCCCATTGATTTTAAAAGCTCTCTCCTTGTCATCTCCTACCTCCAGTCCTAAAGAGTGCACGAGACAAAATTGTATCATATCCATACAGGTCTTCTCTAAAATGAATCATGCCGTTTCTTTCAAAGGCGGTAAAGTATAGTATGTATATAGGAACTGGCGGGTTGACCCTTAGAGTTTGAGTTTGTCCGCTTTTTATGAGATTTTCTAACCTTCTGTCGTTCCAACCCTCTCCCAATAGGCTTATAGCTAACTGTCTTGCCTTCTCCACCCTTATACATCCAGAGCTATAGGCTCTCTTAGTGTGGTTGAAAAGATGTCTTTCGGGTGTATCGTGCAGGTAAACTGCAAAGGGGTTAGGGAAGTTAAACTTTATAACGCCAAGGGCGTTCCTTCCTCCAGGTTCTTGAACAAGCCTAAAGGGAAAGTTCCTTTCGTTATACTGACTCCAGTCCACCTGCAGTGGGTCTATCTCTTCCTCTCCAAGGAATACTCTAAAACCTTTCCTTGCAAGATACTCTGGGTTTTTCTTTACCTTTGGAAGTATATCCTTGGTTGATATGCTTACAGGCACATACCACTTTGGGTTTATTGTAATGCTTTCTATCCTACTGTAGAGCATGGGTGTGGGTCTAAAGTCTTTTATATAATTCCTGCCTACTATTACCTTTGAGTGGAGTTTTATAGAGCCTTCTATAAGGAAAAGCTCAAAGGAAGGCACATTTACCACCACCGCTCTCTTAAAGTCCTCCGGTAGCCAGCGGTGTTTTTCAAGGTTTAGGTATATTTGTCTAAGCCTATCTTTTGGGCTTACGTTCAGCTCCGCGAGGGTCTTTTGGTCTATAAGTCCATTTTCTGGTAGACCGTGTCTTCTCTGGAAATTTTTTACCCCTTGGAGCAATGCATCATCAAAACTTTCAGATGGATTATACTCCTGCAGGTCTCCCAAAAGAAAGAGCCTAAATCTTATCTCGTCAAGACATGGGCTTTTATCTCCATAACGCAGAGGCTTTGCAATCCTTATAGGTCTCCACTCAAAAGCGGACAAGTCATTATAAAACTTAGCCTGCTCCACCAAAAACCAATAATCCCTGTTTTTGGGAGCAAGTTCCGAGAAAAAATCCTCAAGCCTTCCTTCTCTTATGAGAGTTGTAAGCACCTGAGGAACTATATATGGTTTATGGGGCAGGTTCAATTCCTTGTATATGTCTGAAGGTCTTACCCTTCCATAGTAGAGGTGATGGGCAAGGTTAATAAACATATCTGTGGTAGCAAACTCTGGGTTGGCACTGTTTGGAAGTTTATAGCTCTCTGGGTCAAGTCCATGATAGATAGCAGAGGAGAGTATTTCTTGAAGTTTCTGTAGGTTTTCCGTTGGCTGACCTTCACAGTACCATATGCAGTTGACATTGAGAAGTTTATAGAGTTGTTGAAACTTTAGCTTTCTATCGTAGGCTAAGAGAACATCTGAGAAGAAAAGGACGAGAAAAAAGAAAGTGACCGCCATGGGCGGTCAACATTATATCACATAGGCTTTCCTTCTATAACGTCTCCACCTTCACCCTTTTGTGTGGTTTGTCCTTGATATATATAGCTTCCTATCTTACCAGCGGTCTCAAGCACCCGTTCAATAGTCCTTCTTACTTCTTGCACATCTTGAGAGCTTTCAAAGACCCTCCTTGCCTCTTCTATGGTCCTTTCTATCTCTGAAACCATATCCGTGGGCAGTTTTTCCTTGTTTTCCTTTAGAGTCTTTTCAAGGTTGTAAATATATTGGTCAAGTTGGTTTTTGGCTTCCACGAGTTCCTTCTTTTTCCTGTCTTCTTCTTCGTGGAGCTGGGCATCCTTTACCATCTTCTCTATCTCTTCCTGCGTAAGACCTGAAGATGCTTGAACTCTTATGGACTGCTCTTTGCCAGTGCCTAAGTCCTTTGCGGTTACATGGAGAATACCATCCGCATCTATGTCAAAACACACCTCTATCTTTGGAACGCCTCTGGGTGCTGGTGGTATACCAGTGAGATAAAACTTGCCCAGGGATTTGTTGTCTTTTGCCATTGGACGTTCGCCCTGTAGCACGTGGATTTCTACTTCTGTTTGATAATCGCTGGCTGTGGTAAAGGTTTCACATTTCCTGTAGGGTATGGGTGTGTTTCTGGGTATAAGAACCGTCATAACGCCACCATAGGTTTCCACACCAAGAGATAGAGGAGTTACGTCCACAAGGAGTATTTCCTTGACTTCTCCAGAAAGCACACCAGCCTGTATGGCAGCACCCACTGCCACCACTTCGTCTGGGTTTACACCCTTGTGTGGTTCTTTACCAAAGAATTCCCTTATCCTTTGCTGAACAAGAGGTATCCTCGTAGAACCTCCCACAAGCACCACATCGTCAATATCCTGAGGTCTTAGTTTGGCCTCCTCAAGGGCTTTTTTAACAATATCCATAGTTCTGTCTATGAGGTCTTTTATCATCTCTTCAAGTCTTGCTCTTGTAAGCTTTTTCTGTAGGTGCAAAGGTTGATTGGTGGATGGGTCTATGGTTATAAAAGGTAGATTTATCTCTGTTTCTAACTTAAAGGATAGCTCCTTCTTTGCCTGCTCGCTGGCTTCCTTTAGCCTTTGCAAAGCGGTCCTATCTTTTCTTAGGTCAACACCAGTCTCTTTCTTGAACTCCTCTATCAGCCATTCCATTATCCTTTCGTCTATGTTTGCACCACCAAGATGTGGATCTCCGCCCGGAACCTTAGCTTCTATTACTCCTTCTCCAACTTCAAGAATGGAAACGTCAAAGGTTCCACCACCAAAGTCGTAAACAAGTATCCTCACATCGCTTTTCTTATCAAGTCCATAGGCAAGTGCTGCAGCGGTTGGCTCGTTAAGAATTCTAAGCACCTCAAGCCCTGCTATCTTACCTGCATCCTTTGTAGCTTGTCTTTGCCTTTCGTTAAAGTAGGCAGGAACTGTTATGACCGCCTTTGTTATTTTTTCTCCAAGGTATGCCTCTGCAGCTTCCTTTAACTTTTTAAGCACCTGTGCTCCTACTTCTTCTGGACGGACCTTCCTACCTAGGTTTGGTATCTCAAAACTGGCATCTCCCTTGTCATCTGGCACTACCTTGTAAGAAACACGTTTTGCCTCATCGAGCACTTCTTCGTATTTCCTGCCTATGAACCTTTTAGACTCATATACGGTGTTTTCTGGGTCAAGTATGGCACGCCTTTTTGCAGGCTCTCCCACAAGCACCTCCTTTTCCTTTGTCCAAGAGACCACAGAGGGCGTAAGCCTTGAGCCCTCCTGATTGGCAATAACCACTGGTTCATCACCTACTATAACCGCCACCACAGAGTTTGTTGTCCCAAGGTCTATGCCTATTATCTTCTCCGCCATAAAGCACCTCCTTTTTAGAGTGTGATATCTAATATAAAACTTTAGCGTAGTCTTGTCAAGTTTTTTATGTGAGGTTTTTAGAAGTTATCCAGGGAGGGAATAAAATACAAGAACATGTTCTGTCCAAGAACACTACTGATAGAATAGTAGACATTAAAGACAAAAAAAGACTACAACAAAGAACTGGTCAGAAGAGTTTAACTCTTTATTGACCCCTTCCCTCTTCCAAGAAGAACAAAAGCATCAGGAAAACCCAAAAGGAGGTAGACCACACTTCTATCCCAGAAACCTTATTCCCTTTCTCATGTTCCTCAAGTTTGCCCTCAGACTATCCGATAGATAAACAGAAGGTGTAGCCAGAAAACGTGACCATTTCAAAATTTGTATAAATTCTACCACACCTCATAGCCTACCCTTAAAAAGAATTATCAGCTGAGCATATATCCTCTCCCAATCCCTTAAAGGCTTCTTCCACTTCTCCTCTAAGTCCATAGCTACTCCATAACATACCTTCAGCAATGCCTCATCCGTTGGAAATATCCTCTTGCCATATATTACCTTCCTTATCTTGCTGTTTATACTCTCCACAAAGTTTGTAGTCGCCAACATCCTCCTTATCTCATAAGGATACTTGTAAAAGGTCAATATCTCCTCAACCTCCCTTTCCCACTCCTTCACTACCTGTAGATACTCTACTTGGTATTCCCTCTTAAACCTTTCAAAGTTCTCCTTCCCTTGCATCTGTGTGGAGGACATGTATATTGCCCTCAATGCACTGGCTACTCTCTTCCTGTCTTTGTATTTGACCTTCTTTAGGCTGTTCCTTACCTTGTGAACAAGACATTTCTGATGGTCACTCATGGGATATACGCTCCTTTAGAGTATAGGAGGAAGGGTTTGTCAGAGACTTTGATTTGACCTGAGGGTATATTTATGGCTTTTTGTATTAGCCATTTGTGGAGGTTAGTGTTATGGGAGCGTTTGTATTCTTCGTAGCCGAGGAATTCGTACAATTCTGCCTGTAGGATTTTGCCGATGGTTTGAGCCATCAGGTCTTTGAGTGGCTCGTTGAACTCCTTGCGGTATTGTTTTACTTTTTCTTTGCTTGGCTGTTTATCGCTAAGACTTCCTTACTTTATTTTTACACAGTGGATGAAACGCTCCCTAATTTCGCACTCGAGATACAAACCCTTATAATTAAAGGCATGACGCAGAGGCACAAAAAGTATATCTACAGGCTTGAACCAGAAAGGTTTTATCAGTTTCTTTTAGAGTATGGAAAGGGTGTGGAAATACTTTCAGAAAGTGAGTCCTTTGTAGAGTTTGCACTGTATGAACCCTATGAGGGGCTAGAACCCTTAGAGTTTTTTGAGGTAGAAACTCTTCCGCCGGAGAGGGTTTTTAGGGCTCGCAGGGTGGGGCAGTTTATGGTTTTACCTTCTTGGATAAAGCCGATAGTTATAAGACAAGGAGTAGCCTTTGGCACTGGGCTACACGCTACCACCCGCCTCTGTCTTGGGCTAATCCAAGAGTATTTACAAGAGGGTTGGTCTGTTTTGGACGTGGGAACTGGCACGGGCATACTTGCTATAGCCTGCAAAAAACTAGGGGCTGGTAGTGTTGTTGCCATAGACATAGACCCCCTTGCGGTTCAAGAATGTGTGCATAACGCCAAAGAGAACTGCGTTGAGATTGAGTGTTGGCATGCCAAACCAGAAGACATAAAGGAAACCTTTGACCTTCTTGTGGCAAACCTTGAGTTAGAAATATTTAAAAGGGAGCTTGCTTATCTTACGAAACTCTTCAAAAGGATTGGCATTTTTTCTGGACTTTATGGAAAGGAGGACTTAAGGGCTTTTCTTGACCTACTTGGTCTAAGACCTGCTAAAATAAAGAGGTTGGAAAACTGGTATGGCGTTGCGGTAGTGTTATGAGATACAGATACAGACTTGAAGAAAGAAGGGAAAAAAGACTTGGATTTGTAAGGCTCATAAGGAGGCTGGCAATTTTTTCCTTCGTCCTTATAATGTTCTATACACTCTTTATCTTCCTAAGCGGAAGACCAAGCATATCAGAAGAAGACCTAAGGTCTCTGTCCCTTATTCCTTCGGAAAAAACCTTTACGCTTAGAGCAAACAAGCCCATAGAGGAGATAAGGATTTATGCAGAACAAGAGGGTCAAAAGAGGGAGATATTCAAAGCAAAGCCTACAGAACCCTCAAAGGAGATAACTTTTACCCTAAGGGCAAAGGAAGCGGGTCTCAAAGATGGTAATGCAAGGCTTTTCGTGGAGCTTTCCTCAGGCTTTTTACAGAGCAGGACATACATCCTTGACGCCCTTGTGGATACCATACCCCCAAGGTTTAGTGTTATATCTTACCTCTCCTCTCCAACGCTTGGTGGAACTTCTGCAGTGAAGATAAGGACTGAAGAAGAGGTTGAGGCTTTTGTGCTCATGGGACAGTATGAGTATATGCTTTATTCTCTTGGTGATGGATATTATTTTGGTCTCTTTCCCGTAAGGCTTGACCAACAAAACTTAAGTAGTATCACAGTGGCAGTAAAAGACAAAGCAGGAAACCTCTCTCAACAAACCCTTTCCTTGAGGATAAGGAATGTAAGGTTTAAGGAAGACAATATAACCATAGACGATAGCTTCATAAACAGGGTTATATACCCACTTCTTGGAGAAGAAGGTAAAGGACTTGAACCCCTACAAGCCTTTAAGAGAATAAACGAGCTTTGGAGACAAAGAGATATGGCAAGGCTTGAAGAGATAGGCAGGAAAAGTGAACCAAGGGTCCTTTGGGAGGGTGCCTTTTTACAACTGCCAAGGAGCAAGGTGTTTGCAGGTTATGGAGAGATAAGACACTATTACTATGATGGACAAAAGGTAAGCGAAAGCAGGCACATGGGCTTTGACTTTGCCTCTGTGGAGAGGGCGGAAGTGCCAGCGAGCAACTCAGGAGTGGTAGTCTTTGCTGGAGACCTTGGCATATATGGAAACACGGTGGTAATAGACCATGGCATGGGTCTTATGAGCCTTTATGGTCATCTTTCAGAAATTAGGGTAAAAGAAGGACAGTATGTGAAGAAGGGAGAGGTCATAGGAAGGACTGGCAAGACTGGGCTTGCACTTGGAGACCATCTTCACTTTGGCATTTTAGTGCAAGGCTATGAGGTAAACCCACTTCAGTGGCTTGACCCCAAATGGATAAGGGACAACATACTCTTTGTTCTTGATGCAAAATGAAATGGTTAAGATATAAGCTCTCTGTCTTTTTGGCACCTCTCGTGGCTTTTCTAATAAGGCTAATTCATAAAACTATAAGGTGGGACAAAAGAATAGACTACGAGCTCTACAGGGGCAAGATAATAGCCCTTCTTCATGGAAACGCCCTTGGTATTGCCATGCTTGGCATAGACAGGGGTATTTACGCCTTGGTGAGTAGGTTCAGAGACGGAGACATAGCAGAGAGGTTTCTCCTTAGCCTTGGCTACAGGGTGGTAAGAGGCTCAAGCGAAGAGGGAAAGCCACAAAAGGGTGGGAGCATAGGACTTCTTAGGTTGGTAAAAGTCCTCAGAGAGGGAAACACGGTAGCCATAACGGTGGATGGGCCCAAGGGCCCCTACGGGAAGGTAAAGGCGGGTGTAATCTTATTGGCACAGAAAACAGGAGTGCCAATAATCCCAGTATATGTGGACTTTGAATGGTATATAAGGCTAAAAACTTGGGATAGGCTAATTATCCCTATCCCCTTCTCAAGGGCAAAGGTTAGGATTGGAAATCCTCTATGGGTTCTGCCAGAGGATAGCATAGAGGCTAAGAGGGAGGAGTTGGAAGAGGTCCTTTCCTCTCTTTCTTTGGGAAGATTTTCTGAGAGAGCTTTGGAGCTAAAAGAAAGCTAAAGCTACCTATCAATGCGGTAGAAAGCACCAAAGCAAAGGCAAGGGATTGGGCTGGTGCGTAAAAGCTGGCAAAAATTACAGAAAACTCTCCACGCTGGATAAAGGAAAGAGAAGCCCTCATAGCGGTCCTCTTGTTAAATCCGTATAGGATAGCACCGTAGTAAGTGGAGACGAGTTTAAAAAACACAGACATTACTATCAACAAAGCCAATAGCCAAGGGTTAAAATCAAAGCTAAGTTTTGCATGAAAGGTAAACATGAAAAAGAAAACTCCCACCGATATTTCCTTTAGGTCTGTCAGGGATTTTTCTATAACCTCAAATAGCTTACTCTTTTCTGGCACGAGCACACCCAACATAAAGGCAACAAGAGCATCAGATAGACCTAACTTGAGGCTTATTCCAGAAGAAAGGAGCAAAAAGCCAAGCACCATGAAAGGCACAAGTCCCTCATCCAACCTTTTATCAAGGTAGTCAACCACCCTTTGGGATGGAGCTTTCAAAAGGTAAAAAATTCCAAAAAGCAAAAAGACTGCCAGAACGCCCCTTGAAACACTTATCACATCTGGCTCACCCCCAAAGGTAAGACCCGTAAGCACAGACAAAAGCACTATACTCACAAGGTCTTCAAAAATTAGTATTCCAATTAACAGCTCCGCCTCTGGGTTTACAAGCCTTTTGTAGTCCATAAGGAGCTTTGCGGTTATGGCTGTGCTACTGGGATATACCACCGCACCTATAACAAGAGAGAAGACCAAGTCCTTCGTGAAAAGGTAAGTGATAATGAAGGCAGGCACGAAGTTAAACAGGAAATCTAAGAAGCCAGGCTTTAACACCCTTTTCATGCCTGCCAGCCTTTCAAAGGAATACTCAAGACCTATAAAGAAAAAGAGGAGGATAACCGCAGAGTATTCAAAGATTATCAATACATCCTCAGCCCTATGAGGTAAAAAGGACTTACCTAAAAGACCTGCGAGCATAAAGGAGAGGATGTATGGGACTTTGACCCTTGAGAGAATAAGAGCAGAAAAGAAAAGGAGTAGAAAAACTCCCCCAGCTAATATAAAGTCTTGAGGATTGTGCATCTTAGGTGCTACACCTTCCGCAGAGTTCCAGAAAATGGTTTATTTGCATACGCGTGCCCACAACTATTAGCACGTCCCCTAACTCTATCCTTTCCTTGTATGGGTCTGGACTGGGTATAATCTTACCTTTTCTGTCTATGGCTATAACAGACACGCCTGTGGTTCTTCTTATCTGAAGCTCCGCTATGGTTTTGTTTATAAAGTTTGACCCCGACTCCACCTTTACCCATTCCATGACCACTTCTTTTAGGATAAGCTCCATTTTATCCGCCTTTATAGGCTGATAGAGTGCTCCCGCAAGCAAAAAGCCAAGCTCCTTCGATTCCTCTTCTGTTAGCTCAAAGACACAGGCAGTCTCCTCCTCTTCCATGAGATATATTTCCCTCTTGCCTGTGTTGTATATTACAAGCACCAACTCCCTCCCCTCTCTCAGGCTTATGGAATATTTCTTGCCTATGCCGGGCAAGTCTGTTTCTTTTATGTCCATAAACTATATTTTACCGCTTCCTTATGGACTTGAGTATGTCCTTCCTCTCTGCAAGGACTATGGACTTTATGCCCTCATCCCTCTGGTATACTTCTGAAACCTCCCTTTGTATAAACTCTATGAGCTTTTGCACTTGAACCTCCAACTCCTCAATCTGCTCCTTCATGCGAAGGATTATGTCAATGCCTGCAAGGTTTACGCCCAAGTCTCTGCTGAGGGTAAGGATAATCTCAAGCCTTTGTATGTCCTCTTCCGTATAGTAGCGTGTCCTTCCCTTACTCCTTGTGGGTTTTATAAGACCTTCCCTTTCATAGAGCCTAAGGGTTTGCGGGTGTATGTTGAACATGCTGGCTACCACGCCTATGGTGTAGAGCCTTGTCCTTTCCCTTTTCATGTTTGTCTCTCCCTTATGCGTTCTGGCTCTGGCAAGAGTTTGTCAAGCTCCTCAAGAAGCTGTTTTATCCTCCTGCCATCGCCAAAGAGTTTATCCATAAACCCCAGCTTGGGAACATCTATGTGAACCCTCACAAAGAGGTCTCCCCTTCCTTCTGACATCAGTTTTGGCATACCATGTCCTTCTACCCTTATGGTGTCTCCCTCTTTCACCCCTGGGGGAGTCTTCACCCTAACACTCTTACCTTCAAGGGTAGGAACTTCAAGCTCTGTCCCAAGAACCGCTTCGGTGAGCTTTAGGTTTACATCCACATAGAGGTTGTTGCCCCTCCTTTCAAAGAGGGCATGAGGCTTTACCTTTATGGTTATGATAAGGTCTCCAGGAGAACCTCCAAACATGCCTGCGTTGCCCTTGCCCTCCGCCAGCACCTTACTGCCCGTATCCACACCAGCTGGAATCCTTACCTTCACCTCTTCCCTTTGAGGAATGGTTCCCCTGCCTCTGCACTTGGAACATGGTTCTCTTACAACACCTTCACCTCCACAGGTGGGACAGGTCTGTGCTATGGTCATGAAAAACTGCCTTTGAACCACCTCACCCCTTCCACCACAGGTAGGACAAACCCTCTCTCCCTTGCTCTTGTCGTAACCGCTTCCACCGCAGGCATCGCAGAGAACCTCTCTCACCAGAGGAATGCTCACCACCGTGCCCCTGTAGGCTTCCTCAAGGCTTAGCTCCACCGTGTAGTATATGTCCTCGCCCTTTATGGGTCTTCTTTGCTCGCGCCTTCTTCCACGCGTGGCCCTTTCAAAAATGTCCTCGAAGCCAAAACCCCTGAGAAGCTCTTCAAATAGGTCTCCCACGTTTTGGAAAACCACCTCTTGGTATTCCTGACTACCGGACTGAGCTCCGAAGGCAGTGTGTCCATACTGGTCGTAGAGCTTTCTCTTTTCTGGGTCTGAAAGCACCTGATAGGCTTCGTTTATCTCCTTGAACTTCTCTTGAGCTTCTGGGTCTTTGTTAAAGTCTGGGTGGTATTTTCTTGCAAGCCTACGGTAGGCTTTCTTTATTTCTTCCTGAGTTGCGTTCCTCGGAACGCCAAGTATCTCGTAATAGTCCCTTTTTGCTGACTGTGCCATGTTAAAAGATTTTAGTCAACTTTTATCAAATTTCAAGAGGTAGCCAAAGGGTAGAAGGTTTATTGCTTTAGTAGGACTACAATAGGATTTATAGTTTATAATAGTCAACTATGCTAAAAGAATACAACCCGTATCTTGAATACAAGGGCGATGACCTTTACTTAGATGATGTCTCTCTGAGAGCCCTTGCGGAAGAATTTGGCACTCCGCTCTATGTCTACAGCGGTAGCTACATCAGAGACAGAATAAGGGCATACACAGAAGCATTCCCTGAAGCACTTATATGCTATGCGGTAAAGGCAAACTTTAACCCTTACATAGTTACCTTAGTCAAGGAAGAGGGTGCTGGTGCCGACATTGTTTCTGGTGGTGAGCTATTTATAAGCCTAAGAGCAGGAATAGAGCCTTCAAAGATAGTCTACGCAGGCGTAGGGAAAACGGTCAAGGAACTGGAGTATGCCATAAGCTCAGACATTCTTATGTTTAACGTGGAATCTCTTATGGAGCTTGAAGTGCTTGACGAGCTCGCTGGAAAGCTTGGCAGAAAGGCTCGCATAGCCATAAGGGTGAACCCAGACGTGGACCCAAAGACGCATCCCTACATATCCACTGGGATGAAAAAGAGTAAGTTTGGAGTGGATATAAAGACCGCAAAGAAGGAATACGAACACACCAAAAAATTGAAAAACCTGCAAGTGGTTGGTATTCACTGTCATATAGGCTCCCAGATATTGGATGTTTCTCCTTACATTGAAGCCTCTCAAAAGGTGGTGGAGCTGTATTATGACCTTATTAAAGAGGGCTTTGATATCCAATACCTTGACCTCGGTGGAGGGCTTGGGATAAAGTATAAGCCAGAGCAGTCAAACCCAGAACCCTCTGACCTTGCAGAAGCCATACTTCCGGTAGTCAAGGAGGTAAAGGCTAAAATTATTCTTGAGCCAGGAAGGTCTGTGGTAGGAAACGCAGGCATACTCTTGACGCAGGTTCAGTTTATCAAAGACAAAGGACATAAGCACTTTGTTATAGTGGATGCGGGCATGAACGACCTTGTGAGACCTGCCATGTATGAAGCCTACCATCACATGGTTCCAGTGGAAAGAAAGGATAGACCCTATATAAAGACCGATGTGGTGGGTCCAATATGTGAAACAGGAGACTTTCTTGCCTTAGATAGAGAGCTTCAGGCGGTAGAAAGGGGTGAATACTTGGCGGTTTTGTCTGCGGGTGCTTATGGCTTTGCCATGTCCTCTCACTACAATGTGAGACCAAGAGCCTGTGAGGTGCTTGTGGAGAAAGGAAAATACAGGGTTATAAGGCAAAGGGAAGATTACGAATACATAGTTGCTTTGTAATTTACCCTTTCAGCAGTCTTTGACCAAAATATTTCCCGTTAAGGGTAAGGTAATTAAGCATTTTTTCCAAATTTCTTATGCCTTTTAGGTCTTTGGGTGAGCTTAGCTTTCCCTCTTTTCTCCTCCTTAATATCTCCTTCGCGGTCTTCTTTCCTATGCCGGGAACTTTTATAAGCATTTCGTAGTCCGCAGTGTTTATTTCCAATGGAAATAGATGCATGTTTGCCTCAGCCCATGCAGTTTTTGGGTCTTTGTCAAGAGGAAGATTGCCATCTATTAGCACTGGCTTTAGCTCTTCAAAGGAAAAGCCATACGCTCTTATAAGAAAATCAACCTGATAAAGCCTATGTTCCCTTTTTGGGTTCTCCGCTGGTCTATTTTCAAGCGGGGTGTTCTTCACGGGGAAAAAGGCACTAAAGTATATCCTACTCAGTCTAAAGCGTTTGTTTAGATAATCTACCGCTTTTATTATCTCCTCATCCTTTTCATCTCCAACGCCTACCATCATCTGACTTATCTGACTTTTACCCTTTTGACCTCTCAAAAGCCTATCCACATACTCTATTTTGGGAAGCATATCCTGAAGTATGCTTTTGCCCTTTGCTATGTCTTTGAGCCTCTTTTCCTTTGAAGTCTCAAGGTTTATGGAGACTCTACTTGCCACTTTAACTGCCTCTTCCACACTTTGCAAAGAAGCTCCGGGCATGAGTTTAAGGTGTATGTAGCCTTTGAATTCATATTTCTCTCTAAGTATCTTTGCGGTATCTATCATCCTTTCCATGGTAAAGTCTGGATTTCCGAAAATGCCCGAGGAAAGAAAAAGCCCGCTTACCTTTCCCGCCTTGTATAGTTCCATAAAACCCTTTGCTATTTCCTCAGGTTTTAGTGCTATCCTTATTGTTTCGTCCCTGTCTCTTCTAAAGGCACAATACACGCAGTTTTTATCGCACATGGTTGTTTGCATGAGCTTGAGGATAGGCACTTTACCTTTGGGTGTGGAAGCATAGAAGACACAGCTTTCAAAGTTATAATCCCCATCCCTCTCAAAGCTGGTAAGCCTTGACATAAGCCTTATTCTTTGATGAAGTTCCATAATCTATAGAATATGCGTAAGTTGGCTTTATGCCAATACGCTCAGAAGATGTTAAAATCTTAACTCCATGAGGGCACTTATCTCCGTATACTACAAAGAGGGTCTTGAAAAACTTCTGCAGGCTATCTATGAGAAGGGTTTTGAGGTCATATCCACTGGTGGCACTGCAAAGTTTATCCAAAGCCTTGGCTATAAGGTAAAGCTGGTGGAAGAGCTCACAGGCTTTCCCGAGATATTGGACGGTAGGGTAAAGACCTTGCATCCTGCGGTGCATGGCGGTATTCTCTACAGAGATTGGGTAGAAAAGGACAAGGAAGAAATAAAGAGCCTTGGCATACAACCCATAGACCTTGTGGTGGTTAACCTATATCCCTTTGAAGAGAAACTAAAAGAAGACCTAACAGAGCAGGAGCTTATGGAGTTTATAGATATAGGTGGACCAACTCTTATCAGAGCTTCCGCTAAAAACTTCTACAGAGTTGCGGTAGTGGTAGACCCTGAGGACTACGGATGGGTAGCGGAGAGAATAAAAGAAGGTGGTCTAACCCTTGAAGAGAGAAAAGCCCTTGCGGTAAAGGCTTTTTCCCTTACCGCTTACTACGATGCTCTTATATCAAAAGCCTTGGCAAATATGTTTGAGGTGCAAACAGAAGTTACATACTCCGCCATACCCATTAGGTTAGCAAGCCAGCTAAGATACGGAGAAAACCCCCATCAAAAGGGTTGGCTTTATCTCAACCCCCTTGAGGAGCTTGGTATTGCCCGTTCTAAGGTTTTGCAGGGAAAGGAAATGTCCTTTAACAATTACCTTGACAGCGACTCTGCCCTTAGGCTCGTAAGTGAGTTTTCAAAACCTGCATGCGTAATAGTAAAGCACAACAACCCCTGCGGTGTAGCCTTAGGCAATAGCCTGCTTGAAGCCTACGAGAGAGCCTTTTCTTCAGACCCCGAGTCTTCCTTTGGAGGCATAGTAGCCTTTAACGACAAGGTAGACAAGGACTTAGCCCAAGGGCTCACAGAAGTCTTCCTTGAGGTGGTTATAGCTCCAGAGTTTTCCGAGGAAGCCCTTGAGGTTCTCTCAAAGAAGAAAAACCTAAGGCTAATACAGGTCTTTGGCTTTTCCCACTCCTTTGATATAAAAAAGATAAGTGGTGGCTTTCTTCTGCAGGAAGAGGACAGTCTTGATTATGAGAGATTTGAAGTGGTTTCGGAAAGAGAGCCCACAGAAACCGAGAAGGAAGACATGCTCTTTGCGTGGAAGGTTTGCAAGTATGTAAAGTCTAACGCGGTGGTTATAGCAAAAGAAGGTATGACTTTGGCAATAGGCTCTGGAAATACTTCAAGGGTGGATAGTTTAAGATGTGCCATAGCAAAAGCCCAGAGGTTTGGTTTTGAGTTAAGAGGAAGCGTTCTTGCTTCTGAAGCCTTTCTACCCTTTAGAGACAGCGTAGATATAGCTCATTCTGCAGGTATAACTGCCATAATTCAACCTGGAGGGTCTATAAGAGACAAGGAAGTAATAGAGGCGGTAAACCAGCATAGCATGGCTATGGTCTTTACTGGCACAAGACACTTTAGACACTAAATTTAAACTCATGCAGGTAAAGGAGAGGACATATACCTACGAAGATGTGCTGAAGGGAACTCTTCCAGAAGGGCTTTACGAAATAGTCAACGGTGAGGTGGTGGAAATGGCTCCTACGAGCTTTGAGCATGGTGGTTATGAAGGCGATATAGTTTATCATCTAAAAGAAAAAGCAAGAAAAAAGGCTTACGTAGTCTGCGGTGAAGTAGGACTTATAACGAGCAAGAACCCTCTAACAGTTAGAGGTCTTGATATAGCTTACATAAGCAGAGAAAAGCTCAAAGAGAAACCTAAGGGGATGCTTGAAGTGCCTCCAGACCTTGTAATAGAGATACTCTCACCCTCTAACACTTACACGGAGATGGAAGAGAAAGTGCAAGAGCTTTTAGACTTTGGCGTGGAAAGGGTTTTGCTCGTAGACCCAAGGCTGAGGAAGGCGTTCCTGCACAAAAAGGGCATTGTGGAAGTTTATTCCTTTGACGATGAGTTTGAACTTCTGCCAGATCTTAAAATAAAACTATCTGAGGTGATTGAGGAATGAAGACCGTAGAGAAGTTATACACTTACCAAGACTTGGTTGAGGGAAAACTCCCAGAAGGCTTGTATGAAATAGTCAACGGAGAGGTGGTGGAAATGGCTCCTACGAGCTTTGACCATGGATGGTATGAGCTTGACCTTGGTGCTTACATAAGAGGAAAGCTCAGGATTAAAGGATACACTGCGGTGGGTGAGGTAGGAATACTCATAAGGAAGAAGCCGCTCACCATAAGGGCGGTGGATGTGGTATATATATCAAAGGAGAAGGTAAAAGAAAAGCCAAAGGGAATACTCCAAGTTCCCCCAGACCTCGTAATAGAGATACTCTCACCCTCTAATACCTACACGGAGATGGAGGAGAAGGTGCAAGAACTTTTGGACTTTGGTGTGGAGAGGGTTTTGCTGGTAGACCCGAGACTCAGGAAGGCATTTTTACATAAAAAGGGCATTGTGGAAGTATACTCCTTTGACGAAGAGTTTGAGCTTCTGCCAGAGCTTAAAATAAAACTATCTGAGGTGCTTTAAGAATGAAAGCCCTTTACTTTTCCATCCTTAAAGAGAAGCTCAAGGCTGAGTTTGAAGAAATTGAGTTTAGCGGAAAAGTGTCAGAGCTCCGTAGGCTTTTAATTGAAAAGTATCCCGAGCTTGAAGATATTTTAAAAGTTTCAAGGTTTGCGGTTAATTATGAGTATGTTGGAGAAGATTTTGAGCTAAAGGGAGAGGAAGTGGTGGCGGTTATACCTCCAGTAAGCGGTGGATAAGAGAGCTCTCATAATAAGACTATCTTCTTTGGGCGATGTGGTGCTAACTTCTTGCCTTATAGACCCTTTACTTGAACTGGGATATAAGCCATATCTTTTGACCTTTGAACCCTTTGGTGAAGTCTTCTTAGAAGACCCAAGACTTGAAGTTTTTCAGATAAAAAAGCAAGAACTTTTCAGAGAGGATACTGTCCAAAGGCTAAAGGGCTTTGACCTATACCTTGACATGCATAAAAATCTGAGAACACTCCTCTTGAGGATAAGTCTCGGTGGAAAGTGGAAAAGCTATAACAAGCAGTCCCTTAGGCGAAGGCTTTCCATTTACCTTGATAGCTTTAGAAAACCCTATAGCGTAGTAAAGGCTTACCTTGAAACTATAGGCTACAGGGAAGGAAGACCAAAGATAATAATCTCCGAAGGGAGATTAAGGGCTTGGAAAGATAGGCTCGGAGACTATATATGCATAGCTCCTGGTGCAAGGTATGAAAAGAAAAGATATCCATACTTTGAAAAGTTAGCAGAGCTTTTCCTCAAAGAAGGCTACAAGGTGATTCTCGTGGGAGACAGAAGGGATAGGGAGCTCACTAAAGATTGGCAAGCCATTAATCTATGTGGAGAGCTATCTCTCTTGGATGTGGCTGGCATAATAAAGGGTGCTTCTCTCTTTGTGGGCAACGACTCGGGACTACTACATTTGGCGAGGGCGGCAGGGACAAGGGCTATTCAGATATACGGCGGAACGCATCCTACCTTAGGCTTTGCCCTTGACCCTCAGGAAGGTGTATATCTTTTCAAAGGTTTATATTGTCAACCTTGCGACCTTCATGGAAGAGGAGGATGTAGGTTTGGAAATTATCCTTATCCTTGTCTTGAGATAGCACCACAGGAAGTCTTTAGTGTAGCTAAGAGACTTTTAAGAGGGTAGGGCTAAAGCCCATACCTAGACTTTATATTACCAAGTTAGAACTCTTCCAGCCATTCCAAGAGTAGGCAGTGCTTGAGTAGGCGTCATAACCGGGAAGCTGTAAGCCAAGTCTTCCTCTTTCATACCATTGAGGTCAAGGGACTGTTTGCATGCCACCATATGCACACCATTGTCAAGGGCAAGCTTAATAAAGTAAGAAAGTGGCTGTCCGCCTTCCATTGGATAGATACTGTCCGCAACACCCTTTTTGAGGAGCTCTGTAGATGGACCTGTGAAGTATACCACCACATTCATGTCCTCTGCGGCCGCAGTGGATGCAAGGAAAAAGGCAGAAGGTAGCCTCTTGGCGTTTTCCTTTCCTGTTAGTAGGATGATCACAAGGTCTGGTGCCTTTTGCTCCATGTTAAACCTCCTCTTAAGAATCTTCTTATAGAATTATAGCATTATATACTCTCAGACTGTCAGAGGTAGTATAAAGGCCTTCACACCCCTTGACATTTTATAATAAAAGACTAAAATAATTTTACAGTAAAACCCTAAAGGAGGTGCTTACCATGAGAAGAGGACTTATGCTTTGGAACCCCTTTGCAGAAATTGAACGCATAAGAAGGGAGTTTGACAGGCTCCTTGATGAGCTTGTGCCAAGGGAGGAAGGTGAAAGGGTTTTTGCACCTGTTGTGGATGTGTATGAGACGGACCAGGAACTGGTTGTAAAAGTGGAGCTTCCAGGTGTGAAGAAGGAAAACGTTGAGGTATCCATAAGGGACAATGCTCTCTACATAAGAGGAGAAAAGAAGGAGGAAAAAGAGGAAAAGACGGAAACATATCACAGGGTTGAAAGAGTATATGGAAGGTTTGAAAGAGTTTTGCCACTACCTACGGATGTAAAGGTAGAATCCGCAAAGGCTGAGTTCAAAGATGGTGTGCTTGAAATAAGAATACCAAAAGCTGAGAGTTCACAGGAGAAAAAGATAGAAATAACCTAAACTTCTCTGGGGGGCTGTCTTTCTACGACAGCTCCCAAACCTTTGAATTTTTCCTCAAGTCTCTCATATCCTCTGTCAAGATGGTATATATCTTTTACTACCGTCTTTCCTTCTGCCACAAGCCCCGCCAACACAAGACTGGCAGATGCCCTTAGGTCGGTAGAATAAACATCCGCACCGTAGAGCTTTTTGACCCCTCTTATAATTGCGGTCCTACCCCTCACGTGTATGTCCGCACCCATTCTCTGAAGCTCTGCCACATGCTGAAAGCGGTTTTCAAAGATGTTTTCCCTTATCTCTGACACTCCATCCGCAAGACAGCAAAGCACCATAAATTGAGCTTGCATATCCGTGGGAAAACCCGGATACTCCGCTGTGGATATACAAAGAGGCTTAATACCATTACCTCCTCTTACCCTGAGACTGTTAAGGCTTAAAATATCAATATTAGCACCTGCTTCTTTTAGCTTTTCTATGACGCTACCCAAATGCTCTACCCTCACATCTTCAAGTAGAACATCACCACCTGTTAAAAAACCAGCTACCATAAAGGTTCCTGCTTCTATTCTGTCTGGAATAACTCTATGACTAAATCCTCTAAGCTCTTTGCTCCCTCTTATTATAGCGGTTCTGTCTTCTATACATATATCCGCACCCATCTTCCTGAGCACTTCCACAAGGTCCATAACTTCTGGCTCCAAGGCTATATTCCTCAGAATACTTCTCTTTTCACAACTACTAAGAAGCATGAGGGCATTCTCAGTTCCTGTTACTGTTATAACTTCAAAGGTATACTCTACAGGGTTGACCTTTTTTAACTCCATATCTATGTAGCCGTGCCTTACCCTGATATGAGCACCAGCTTTCTCAAACACCTTAAGATGCTGGTCTATGGACCTTACACCGATGGAACAGCCTCCTGGCATGGAAACAACTGCCCTTCCAAACCTTGCAAGCAGTGGACCCATCACAAGGACAGAAGCTCTCATACGCCTCACAATTTCATCTGGCGCAGTGTGAAGGTTTATAGAGCTCGGATAAATGCTTATCTTTTCCTCTTTAAACTCAACGCCAGCACCTAAGTGTCTAAGAAGTTCAATGGTCGTTCTTGTATCAAGAAGATCCGGCACATTTTCTACTTGGCAAGGTTCTTTTGTAAGTATGCTGGCTATGAGTATGGGTAGTGAGGCGTTTTTTGAGCCAGAGATATTTACCTTTCCCTTTAGAGGTTTGCCTCCTTCTATCACAAGATAGTCAGAAGTATATGATGTAGTGCTTATCATCCTTGTTTATTATTATTTTCACAACTTCTCCACTTTTTGAATAGAAAATTTCAACACCATTATCCTCTTCTTTATTAACCGCTGGTTCGTTAGAGTATATAACCAGTATTCTCTCGGCTTCCTCCACCACTTGAGGAAAATCGTTCATATTCTTACCACCACACAGGTAAGGGCTTCCTTTACTCCCTCTAAGGAATGTATTTTGCTTATTACGAGCCTACCGAGTTCATCCTGATTCCTAACCTCTGCAAATACGATTATGTCATAGGGACCTGTTACTACATCCGCAGTTTTTATTCCTTCAAAGGTTGACAAAGCAAGCATTATGGAAGGAATTTCTCTGGGGTCTGCTTTTATAAGCACGTAAGCCTTTATTGAATACTCGCTCTCAAGTTCCATGAGCTCTGTTATAGACATAGGGTAACCTTCGCTCTGTGTCTGCATATTCCACCTCCTGCAAGAATATTTTAACTAACTTCTCTGCAAGGGAAGGGTCTTTTCTTATCTCTTCCACCGCATTGTGAATCAGCTTTCTAACCATTGGTTCTCTTTCTTCCACCTTTCTCCATGCCCTTTTTATGCTTACTATGTATCTTTCAACCTCAAGAAACTCCAACCATTTCATAAACTTACTTACCTCATCCCATACTATTATCTCTCCCTTTTCCTTTTCCTTTAACCTCTCCTTTAGGTTCTTTTCCGCAACTTCTTGTAGGTCATCTATATCGTAGAGAAACACCTCGTCAACCTCGTTCACCTCAGGGTCCACATTTCTGGGAACAGATATATCAATGAAAAATATAGGTTTGTAGTTTCTTTTCTTTATCGCCTTTTTGACCATAGGAGTGTCTATGATAAACTTCTTGCTCCCTGTTGAGACTATTACTATGTCAAAGTCATGGAGATGTTCAGAAAGCTCTTCAAACCTTAGCACGTGTCCCTCAAGCTCTCTCGCCAACTCCACTGCTCTTTCGTATGTTCTGTTAGTTATAAAAAGGTGTGCTTGGAGTTTTTTGAGATATTTTGCAGAGAGTTCAGCCATCTCACCAGCACCTACAAGGAGAACCTTTGTCTTTGCAAGGCTCCCGAATATCCTTTTAGCAAGCTCTACGGCCACATAGCTTACTGAGACCGCATTCCTGCTTATGCCAGTTTCTGTACGAACCCTCTTGGCAGTTCTGAGAGCCTTCTCGTATAGTCTATTGAGAATCTTACCAGTGCATTGGAGTTCCCTCGCTATTCTGTATGCCTCTTTAAATTGGCTTACTATCTGCGTTTCTCCCACCACCATAGACTCAAGCCCGCTCGCAACCCTAAAGACATGAGCGACCGCAAAACTGTCCTCCAAAAAGAAGGAGTTTCTCCTAAGCCTTGTATCTACACCCTTTAGTTGTAGAAGCTCAAGGATTAGCCTGTTCATAGGCTCGTAGTCTTCCGCAACAGTGTAAACTTCCACCCTATTACAGGTAGACAGTAGCATTATCTCTACTATACCCCTTATGGTTTTAAGGGGTGGTAAAAGATAATAAGCATCCTCCCTGCTACAAGCCAAAAGCTCCCTCTGTTCTACTGGGGCGGTTTTGAAGTTCATACCCCATACAAATATGTGATACATCATATATAAATATATCACACTACAATAGCCATGACCGCCATGTCCTCTACCGCTTGAAAACCATGGGGCTCGTTGGGTTCGTAGAGAAGGGCTTCGCCCGCCCTTAGCCTCTCCCTGTTTTCTTCTGAGCCCACAAAAAAGTCCCCTTCACCATGTAGGACGATGGTTATAACCCTGTGGGGGGATGTGTGTAAGTTTATCTTCTGACCAGCCTTCAGATAAAAGGCGATACACCTTAAGCCTTCCTCTACATGAATAGCTTTTTTCACTGGCATAAAATCTGAAAAACTACCCTCTGCCTTTAAGATTTTTGCCATTTTCTAACCTCCAAACCTAAGTTTTACTGCAAGATAGACGATTAAAAGACTAAGGAGCAAGTTCAAAAATCCAAGAATCCTTGCCATATTTCTATGAAGGGATGAACTTACAGACTTCGGTCCAAAGTAAAGGTCATGAACCAGAGAAACAAAGACTACTAATATAAAAACGCCCAATTTATGCATAAGGGTTTTAGTATAAGGATTTGAGAGGTCAAGGAGGCTTGAAAAACCAACTATGTAGTGTATGTTCAAAAGCCCTGTCAAGAAAAGTAAAGAGAGTGAACCAAGAGTTCCATAGAAGCTAAAGCGTTTCCCCACTTCCTGAAAGGCTCGGTCTCTAATTGGCAGTTTTCTTACAAAGGGGGCAAGGACAAAAACAAGAAATAGCATGCCTCCCACCCATAGGGAGGCAAGGACAATATGGAGGAAAAGCACAAGCTCTTTCATAGTAAATCCTTACTTATATTCTATGTAAATCCTTACTTATATTCTATGCAGAATTGGGAAAGTGTCAACTCAGAGGACTATAATTATTCTCTATGCCTGAGTTTCAAAGTGTAAGAGGCTTTCACGATATTTACGGAGAGGAGCTAAAAAAGTTCAGATACCTCTCTAACCTCATAAGAGAAAAGCTAAGGCTTTATAACTTTGAAGAGATAGTTCTTCCTGTGGTGGAATATGTGGAGGTATTCCAAAGGAGCATAGGAGAGGCAACGGACATAGTCCAAAAGGAGATGTTTACCTTTCAGGATAGAAAGGATAGATGGCTTGCCCTTAGACCTGAGGGCACTGCGGGCGCGGTTAGAGCCTATGTTCAAAACAGGCTATATGCCTTAAAGCCTTATGTGAAACTTTTCTATGAGGGTCCCATGTTTCGCTACGAGCGTCCACAGGCTGGCAGATACAGACAGTTTCATCAACTGGGTGCGGAGGTTTTTGGAAGCCTTGAGCCTGTGGTGGATGCGGAGCTTATAGGTCTTGTTTATGAGATACTTTCTGAACTTGGCGTTAAGGTGGTTATAGAGATAAACTCCATAGGATGTAAGGTTTGTAGACCTGCCTATAGAGATGCTTTGAGTGCCTATCTTGCAGGTGTGGAGGAGCATCTCTGTGAAGTCTGCCTTGATAGAAAGGACAGAAACCCTCTTAGGGTCTTAGACTGCAAAGTGCCAACCTGCAAGTCTGCGGTCAAGGATGCTCCTAAGATGGTGAACTTTCTGTGCGAGGAATGTAGAGAGCACTACTCAAAGCTAAAGGAATATTTAAATGCCATGTCTATACCCTACAGAGAAAATCCAAACCTTGTGAGAGGACTTGACTACTACACAAAGACGGTTTTTGAGGCGGTCTCTGAGGAGCTTGATATTACTGTGATAGCAGGTGGTAGGTATGACTACCTTGTGGAGGAGATGGGTGGACCTCCCACTCCAGCCATAGGCTTTGCAGTGGGTTTAGAGAGGCTCTCCATGCTTGTGAAAAGCCTTCCTCCAGAAGACCCCCTCTACTTAGTCATTCCTTTTGGTGATGTTCTACCCTATGCCTTGCAGGTGGCAAAGGCTCTCAGGGCAGAGGGTAAAAGGGTTGAGGTTTCTTACAAAAAAGGCGGTCTCAAAAAACAGCTTGAGCTTGCCAACAAGATAAGGGCGGACTATGCGGTTATAGTGGGAGAAGAGGAGATGGCTGGTGGCTTCTACACCCTTAAGGACCTTAATTCTGGCATTCAAACAAGGGTGGAGTTTAGCCCTGCCTTTTGAAAAGGACAAAGGCGGTATAGTGCCTCTTGAGGCTTATCCTTAAGCCAAAGTTGTATCTCCTTAACACAGTACGTGTAAGCTCTACACCCAATCCCATGCCGTGCTTCACCTCACTACCAAGGTCATTCCTTATCACCAAAAGGCGATTTTTTGCACACACCTTTATATGGACAAGTTCCCTCGAGTGCCTTATGGCATTACCTATAAGATTGTATAACACATCCTCAAGGTCTTCCTTGTTCATGTATACAAATAGCTTTTCATTTCTAAGTATAAGTCTTTTACCCTTCAACTCCTCTTCAAAGAAGCTAAGGGTCTCCCTTACCGAGTCCTCTAACTGGATATTCTCTCTCTTGTTTTCTCTCCCTTCCTTAACTGGGTTTATAAACAGGCTTAGCTCCCTTTGAGCCTTGTGGAGGCTTTTTTCTAACTTCCTTATCTTTTCATCCTGAGGGTAGGATTTTTTTAGCATAGCCAAGAGGACTTTTTGTGTGGCTATAAAGTTTCCAAGTCTATGGGTAAGGGAGAGCATAAGAGACTTTATCCACTCTTCCTTTCCCTTTAGCCTTGAAAAATACTCCTCAATTACCCTCTGATAGAGAAAAACAAGCATAAAAACTAGGAAAAATTCCACCGCAAAAAGCCTTTTCATTAGGCTGTCCGTTCTATCCTTAATAAACTCCTCTCTTACACCGACCCTTACACTCTTTAATGGGTTTTCTGGAGCTTCAAAAACATAAAACCTGTATCCTTCAACTGCAGGTGGGTTTATAACAAAGTCTTTGTCTCCTATATGGTGTGGGTTTTGGAGATGGGTTAAAAAGTGCTGATAGGCAAGCCTATAGGAGTTCTCCTCAATGAGCCTCTTAATTTCAAGAAACACTACGAGGTTTATAAGTCCAAAACCAGCCACCAAAAGGGTAAAGAGAGAAAGATAAAGCAGGAATTTCTCACGCCTCAACTCTATAGCCCCTTCCCTTTTGAGAGACTATAAAGCCCTCTGGCAAGAGTCTTCTGAGGTTCTTTATGTGAGCCCTCACCACCTCGTCCCCCACTGGCTCATCGCCCCACACATAGTTGAGGAGCTCCTCTGTGGAGACAAACCTATCCCTGTTTTCTACAAGATACTTAAACAACAGCCATTCCTTCTTACTGAGTTTTATCTCTTTTCCATCTACCCATACCCTACCAGCCTTTAGGTCAACCTCCACCTTGTTTAGCCTTAGCCTTTCTTGTCTGACGGTTCTCCTGTACAAGGCTCTGAGCCTGAGGAGTAGCTCCCTTGGTTCAAAGGGCTTTGTAAGATAGTCATCCGCACCGAGAGAAAAGCACTTTTCCTTGTCCTCTAACCTGCCTTTTGCAGTAAGTATAAGCACGGGAGTGGTGTTTCCCCTCTCCCTGAGCCTTCCAAGGAGCTCTTCACCGCTTACATGAGGCATCATAAGGTCAAGCACGATGGCATCGTATATGGAAACCTCAAGAAGGTCAAAAAACTCCCTGCTGTCGTATATCCAGTCCACCAAAAAACCCTCCGACTCCAAATACTCCTTAAGAGACTCCCCCAAAAGCCTATCATCTTCTACAAGGAGCACCTTCACACTTTAGATTATAAACTCAATGGCTTCTCTTATATGCCTTACGCCAAGGACTTCAAGACCCTGTAACTCTACCCTGCAACCCTCTGGAACTATAGCCCTTTTGAAGCCAAAGCGAAGACCTTCCCTTAGCCTCTCCTGTGCAAAGTGGACAGACCTTACCTCACCAGAAAGTCCAAGCTCACCAAAAATAAGCAAATCACCAACAGGCTTGTCCTTTACAGAGCTTACCACTGAAAGGGCGACTGCCAAATCTACAGCCGGCTCTTCCACACTTACACCACCTACTACGTTTACGAACACATCCCTGTCCCTTGTAAAGACCTTTGCTTCCTTTTCAAGCACCGCAAGTATTAAAGCTAAGCGATTTGGGTCAAAGCCTTGGGTCTTTCTCTGAGGTGTGGTGTATAGTGCCTGTATGGTGAGGGCTTGCACCTCCAAAAGCACTGGCTTGCTCCCTTCTGTATGAGGAAAAACCACGCTCCCAGGAGAGCCAACCCTCTCTTGCAGGAAAAAGGCGGAAGGCTCTTGAACCTCCTCAAGCCCCTGTCCTGTCATCCTAAAGACTGCCATGTTTCCAGACTCACCAAAGCGATTTTTAACCGCCTTGACCACCCTGTAGAAGTTAAACCTCTCTCCTTCAAAATACAGAACCGTGTCCACAATATGCTCCAAAACCTTTGGACCCGCAAGCACGCCTTCTTTGTTGACCTGACCCACCAAAAAAACGGGAATGTTTAGCTCCTTGCAAACCTCGGAGAGCCTAAAGGTGCATTCTCTTACTTGTGCAACAGAGCCAGGCGAAGACTCAAGGCTTGAGCTATAAAGGGTTTGCACCGAGTCCACCACAAGGAGAGAAGGTCTTTCTTCCCTTAGGGTCTGCAATATCTCCTCAAGGTTAGTTTCTGGAAACACTAAAAGGCTTTCTGAACCAACTCTTAGTCTTTTTGCTCTGAGGGCTATCTGTGATGGAGACTCCTCTCCAGAAACATATAAAACAGGTCCATATAGCTTTGAAAACCCCTCGCATACCTGAAGTAAAAGAGTGGACTTGCCTATGCCCGGCTCACCCGCAAGGAGGAGAACCTGTCCTTTCACTATCCCGCCACCAAGAGCATAGTCAAGACTTTCAAAACCTGTGCTAAGCCTTATAGCCCTTTGCTCTTCCCAAAGATGAAGGGGCTTTGGTGTAGTTTTTATTTCTACCCTTCCAGAGAGAGACCTTATTTCCTTCTCTTCCACCATAGAGTTCCAGGCACCGCAGGAGGGACATCTACCCAGCCACTTCGGGCTTGAGTATCCGCATTCTTGACACACAAAATAGGTCTTTTCCTTTTTCATGGAATTACCATGTCCCTTCCTTCACTTTTTGCAAGATACAGCTTATCATCCGCCACCTTGAAAAGGTCATCTACAGTCTCTCCATCCTCTGGAAAAACTGCAACACCGATGCTTGCAGTCATACTTACTGGTATACCCTTATCCGAGTAGAGGAGCTTTTTCTTCAAACTTTCCTTTATCCTGTTTGCAACTTCAACCGCTTCTAGCCTTCCAGTATTTGGCAAAATAACCACAAACTCTTCGCCTCCCCATCTTCCTATTATATCCATGCTTCTGACTGTGTCTCTTAGAACGTCAGAAAGAACTTTTAGACACAGGTCGCCAAACTGATGTCCATAAGTGTCGTTTATCTTTTTAAAGTGGTCAAGGTCCAAAAGCAGTAAAGCAAACTGGGACTTAGTCCTTTTTGCCTCTTCTATCTTTTTATGCAAGAACTCTGTAATGAATCTTCTGTTATAGAGGTTTGTGAGAGGGTCTCTTATGGATAGCTCTTTGTTTATCTCTATAAGTCTTAGGTTAGACAAAAAAGGTGCAAAGGTGTTAACTATGTTTTCTATAAAGTCCAGTTTCTCTCTATCAAAAAAGTCTTCCTTCTGAGATACCATACTTAGCAGTGCAATGGTTTTTCCTCCAGATACTACAGACATACACATATAAGAGCCATATTCGGACTTGAAAAGAGGACATGAATAGGCTTTTTTATCTCTAACAAGAAAAGGCTGGGCACTTTGGAAAACCTTACACGCAGAAGGCTCTTCACCTTCCTCAAGACATTCTGCGTATTCCATACTTCCATAAAATAGTTTGTCAACGACCCTATTCAAAGATGGGTTTATTCTGTATATTGCAAGGGCATCAACCCCGGCAATTTTTACCAACATATGTGCTAAAAGATTGTAAGCTTCGCCCTCTGAGCTACATCTGTTTAGGTTAAGGATAAAATCGTGTAGGTTTTCAAGCTCCCTTGTTTTCCTCTCTATCTCCTCTTCTAATTTTAGTCTATCCGATATATCTCTCGCCACTATAAGTATGTATGGAACGCTATTCATATGCACCTTTGTGGCAGTTATATCCACTGGTAGTCTGTTCCCATAGCTATCCTTGTAAAACCTCCTACCTCTTATGACCTCATCTTTTCTCACAATTCTTTGTATGTTTTGACTTATAAACTCAGGGTCTGCATCCACTATCTGAAATATGGTCATGTTTTTGAGCTCATCCTCCGTATAGCCGAGCTTTCTTATCGCCGCCCTGTTTACAAACTTTATTTTTCCACTATCCGATTCGTATACGATTATCATATCTTCTGTAGAGTTCATAATCCTCATATAGTTACTTAACTCCCTCTCCATTATTCTCTGTGAGTGCAGGTCCTGAGTTATGTCTCTGAGCATCAGCTTTATTCTGCCCTTGACCTTCTCTGTCTCCATAAAAAGATAACTGGCGGATAGCTCATAGGCTTTGTCCCCAATATTAAACCTCTGCCTCTCAACCCTTCTATCTTTTAAAAGTGTTGAGTATATATAGGACCAATCCTTTACTGGGATTACCTCTGTTATATCATGGTCTATAAGGCTACCAAAGAGTTCTATGGCCTTTGCGTTCATCCACACAATAACTTGGCTTGAGAATAGGTCAAGCACTTCAAAGGTGGGTTCGGGTAGAAGATTAAGCACATCTTTTGCGTGCCTTAACTTGGTCTCAAGGAATTTCCAGTAGCTTTCGTAAGCGTTCTTTGCAATATCTCTGTTGCTTATTATACCTACCGCAAAACCTTTATCGTCCACAACCACAAGCCTTCTTACTCTGTTTTCCTCCATAATCCTTAGGGCTAATTCCGCCAGAGCGTCCTCATTTATGGTTATAACTGGCTTGCTCATATAAAGCTCCACAGGGTCTGATAGGTTTATCCTATCAAAGAGCTTAACTATATCTCTCTCTGTTATTATGCCTACAGGCATACCATCTTTTAGCACCGGTAGGGCACCGATATTTTTTTCCTTCATAAGCCTTAAACACTCAGAAAGGGTTGTTTTCGCAGAAACCCAGACAAACTCCTTGTCCAAGAGTATTTCCCTGACTTTAAGCTTCTTTTTAAATATATCTTCCTCCGCTTGAGCCAAAACCTCTTCCATGGTAAGGGTTCCAAGAAAGTTACCATCCTTATCTACAACCACTAACCTTCTTATGTTGTTTTCTACCATAAGGCTAAGGGCATAATATAGGTCTCTGTAATCTCTAACATGAATTAGTCTTTTTGAGGCATAATCTATGGCTCTTTCTTCAAAGGAGACACCTTGCTCAATAAGTCTAATAAGGTCTCTTTCTGTTAGTATACCTGCTGGATATTTTTCCCTCATAAGGAGTATATAACCCCTTCCCTTTTCTCTCATTTTCTCGAAGGCTTCCCTTAGACTGCACTCGTAAGAGATAAGCGGTTCTTCACCTTTAACAAGCTCACCTACCCTCAGGCTTAGCATAATATTAGAATTTTATTTCTTCTTAGGAAGTAGTGCAAAGATCAAAAAGTTCCCTTCTTTCTTTATTGGAGATTCAAGTTGTCCCACATCGGATAACTCTTCCACTATCCTGTTTGCTAACTTATCACCAAGCTCTGGGTGGAGATGTTCTCTTCCTCTAAAGCGAATCCTTACCCTTACCTTGTCTCCATCCATGAGGAACTCCCTCATGTGCTTTAGTTTTACCTTCAGGTCATGATCATCAATTCTTACTGAAAGCATCATGTCCTTTATCTCTATTGCATGCTCCCTTTGCTTTTTCTTCGCTTCCTTTTCCTTCTTCTTTAGCTCATAAAGGAACTTACCATAATCCAGTATCTTGCAAACAGGAGGGTTTGCCTGAGGTGCTACTTCTACTAAGTCAAGACCCTTTTCACTGGCTATTCTAAGAGCCTCCTGCAGTGGAACTATGCCCACCTGCTTTCCGTTTTCGTCTATTAACCTTACCTCCTTAGCTTTTATCTGTTTGTTGACCCTATACTCCTGCAAGTGAACCTCCTTTTAGGTGTTTTATAAGCACATACATAGAAAGCAAGAAGTTCATAAAAAGAATAAAGGTTGAAAGCATGGAAACCCTTCTAAAGAGCACCCTTCTGGGTTCATCGTAATCAAGAAGGTCTATGTTCCCTAAGCTTCTCTTGTAGTTTTTCAGCCAGTATGAAGTTCCCACGTTCAACCCAAGACCCAGCATAAGAAGTATAGCATCAAGTTTTGCATTACCTAAGATAAGATAAAACAAAAGCATAAAAAAAGCAACCTTGTAAAACCTCCAAAGTATTTTTCCGTATAGGCTTCCTAAAAGGTTTTTATTCTCACTGGTTCTTAAGAGTGTTGGTGCAACCAAAAAAACCATACAGAAAAGAGAGCCTGCATATATACATAGGAAAAGCTCAGATATCATTGCTTGCGATCATTACCATATTTTTGCCAAGAGACTTAGCCATATAAAGAGCCTTATCTGCTCTCTTAATATCCTGCCATGGATTTTCAAAGTCCTCTACCTGGGCAACACCTACACTTATGGTTATAGTTATAGATAAAGAATTGTGTGTAAAGGTCTTACTTTCACAATAAGACCTTACCTTTTCACCCGCTGTATAGGCTCCTTCTAAAGAAGTAAAGGGCAGTAGTATAAGGAACTCCTCACCTCCATACCTTACTGGTATATCTGAAGACCTAATTATGCGTTTTATGGACTCTCCTAAGAATCTAAGCACAAGGTCACCCACGTCATGACCGTATTTGTCATTTATTAATTTGAAATCATCCACATCCAAAAGTATAACCGAGATTGGTATGTTATGTCTTTTGCAAAAGCTTATTTCCTTTCCAAGAATCAGCTGAAGGTAGTTTCTACTATACACCCCTGTAAGCACGTCTAAGAAGGCGGTCTCTGAAAGAAGACTTATTATAGCCTCATCTATAAGGTTTATTATATCCTTAAATATAAGCTCCACATCTTTTGTAAGTGTATACAGGCTTATAAAGTCGCTTTCAACAACCGCAATAGATGTAAGGGTTCTTTTATAAAGCTCGTGTAAGCTTAAAAGTCTACTATAAACTTTACTATCCTTAAAGTAAGCTTCCAGTGAAGAAAGCAGTGAGTCCACTTCTGAATCTAAGTTTAAAACCCTGTCATCGCTGAATATATCACCAATTAGCCTTTTGTGCTCTCTAAGGTAGATTTCTTTTAGCTTATTCATTTGGTATAACAGGTCACCCTCTAAATGAAAGTGAACATCTTGTAGTCTTTCCAGTTTATGCAGAATTAAATAAGGTTTATATAGATTTTTGAATATAAATTCTATATTTGACAAAAGTTTGTCCTTTCCCTCTAAAAGTGCGTAGTTCTTTATAAGCTTATAGGCTTGTATTAAGGCTGTTTCTGGAATACGCAAGCCTATAAGGAACTTGGATATAGCCCTAAGCCTCCTAAAACTTTTCCTATCAAAGTCCTCGCATGCTAAGAGCTTCAAAAAACCATCTAAGTGTTTGAGTTCAATGACTTTATAGGACTCCTCTGTTAGGAATCTCTTTAGTATTTTTAAGAGCCCTCCTTTCAATTCCTCCAACCTATCCCTTTCTATAGTTTTTGTATATCTACTCATTGCCATATTAAATTATACTATTAAACTGTGAAGGCTTGGATAGAAAAAATAACATTAGAAGGGTTTAAATCTTACGGGAAAGAGAGGATTGAAATACCTTTGGGTCAGGGCTTTATAGGTGTTGTTGGTCCAAATGGTGCAGGTAAGTCTAACATAGGTGATGCCATATCCTTCGCCCTTGGCATAGCTACCGCAAAGACCCTTAGGGCAAAAAACCTCTCTTACCTTATATACTCAAAAAACTCCGACAGAGCGGATTACGCCTATGTGGAGGTGCATTTTAAAAACTACGGGCTTTTCCCTCTTCAGGAAGAGGATATAGTTATCTCAAGGAAAGTCTATCAGGATGGTAGAACGGTCTTTAGAATAAACGGTGCGGTGGTAAGGGAAAGGGATTTGATGGACTTTCTTTCAAAGGCGGGTATATATGAAAATGCCTACAATGTGGTCCTTCAAGGAGACATAGTAAGGTTTTTGAAAATGATGCCTGTGGAGAGGAGGAAGCTCCTTGAGGAGATAGCGGGTATAGAAGAGTATGAGGAGAAAAAGCAAAAGGCTCTTGCGGACCTTGGAGAAGTGGAGCTAAAGCTAAGGGAGCTTAGGCTTCTTATGGATGAGATGGAAGTGCAGATGGAAAAGCTCAAAGAGGAGCTAAAGAGGCTAAACCTATACAGAGACTTAGAGGAAAAGAGAAGACTTTTGGAGATAAAGCTCAATCTAAAGACCGCCTATGACCTTCAAAAATCAATACAGCAAACATCCCAAACTATGGCTCAGAAGGAGGAAGAGCTTGGAAAACTCAAAGGGATGCTTAGAGAATACGAAGAAAAGCTCACCCTTTTAGAAGAGGAGCTAAAGAGCGTAAGCGAGAGTCTCTTTCCTTATAGGGAAAGGGTTGGCAGGCTGTCGCAGTCTATTGAAGTCCTCAGCCAAGAGATAGAAAAACATAAAAAGAAAATTGAAAACCTTGAGAAGGAGGTCTTCTATACACAGGAACAGATGGGATCTCTTGAAGCCCAAAAGGAGTCTCTAAAAAGGGAAGAGGAGGAGATTCTGAGAGAGATTGAGGGGCAGGAGATGGAACTCTTGGGCTTGGAAGAGGCTACAAACCTTCTTTGGAAGAGTATAAAAGAAAGGGAGGAGAGCCTAAAGGTTTCCCTTGAAGAGATGGAAAGGACAGAGGAGAAACTAAAAGAGCTTTCTAATACTTTGGCAGATGCAAGGAAAGAGCTTTCAAGGATGGAACTGAAACTGAAAGAGCTGGAGCTTAAAAAGGAGAAAGTTAGAGAAGATATGGAAAGGCTAAGGGAAGAGGAGAAAAAAATAAAGGCAAGCATGGGCGAATCCCTTATGAAGAGGGAAAATTACCAGAAGATGTTAAAGGAGGAAGAGAAGTCCATAAGGACAAAGAAGGATAAATACCAAAGCCAAGAGGAAAGGCTCAAGAAAATAAGACAAGAAAGAGAAGAGATCATTAAGGAAATCTCTATGCTTAAGGGTAGGCTGGCAAGCATGCCACCAGAAGACCTACCCTTTGAGGGCATAGAAGGAGTTTACGGCAGAGCGTCAAGCCTTATAAGAGTTAAAGACCTTGAATATCTCAGGGCGGTTGAGACCGCAGGGGGTGGAAGGCTTTCTTATGTGGTGGTGCAGGACGAGGAGGTAGCAAAAAGGTGCATACAGAGGCTCAAGGAGCTAAAATGGGGAAGGCTAAACTTTATACCTTTGAACAGGATAAGGGAAACGAACCTGCCATCCTATCCACCAAGACAAAGAGGTGTTATAGACTTTGTGGTGAACCTCTTGGAATACGACAGAAGGTTTGAAAAGGCAATAAGGTTTATCTTTGGAGATACGCTCCTTGTGGACAGCTTTGAGACTGCAAAGGCTCTTGGAAATGCTTATAGGATGGTGACCCTTGATGGGGAGCTTTTTGAGAAAAGTGGCGTCATAAGTGGAGGGCATAGCGAAGAAAGGGGTGAACTTGGAAGAGCCTTTTATCTTGAGGAGCTAAACAGACTTTTGGAGCTTGAACAGAAATTGAAGGAAGAGGAACAAAGGGAGGAAAAGCTCCTAAAAGCTCTCAGGGATGAGCTTCTTGAAAAGGAAAGCATCATAGCCATACTTAAAAGAAGGCTTGAGGAAGTGGAAGAGTCCGATAAAGCTGGCTATGAGAGACTTAAAGATATAGAAGAAAAACTTCGCAAGGCGGAAGAATATCTTCAGATATTGGAACAAGAATCGCAAGAGACCAAAAGGAAAGCACAGGCTTTAAAAGAAGAAATAGCTTACCTTGAGGAAAAGCTGGAAAACCTCAACATAAAAAGGCAGTCGGTTCTTACCCACTACAAGGAGTCTGGAGTGGAAAACCTAAGAAGGGAATATGAAAAACAAAAGCAAAAGATAGAAAGGCTAAAGGAGTCCATACACCTAGAACAGCTAAAACTAAAAGAGCTACAGATGGAAAGAGAGAGCTTACAGAAGGAAATAGGCAGAAAACTCGCCTTTATTGACAGTGCCCAGGATGAGATTAAAAGACTAAACCAAGAGCTGGAAGGACTACACAGAAAGAGAGAAGAGATGGAAGAAGAACTAAAGCAGGTCAATATGCAGGCTTACGAGCTTTACAAAAAAAAGGACAAACTGGAAGAAGAACAAAGAATCCTTCAGTCAGAACTTGGAAAGTTGAAGTTTCACGAAGAGACCATAAAAGAAGAACTTCATAGGCTTGGGCTTGAAAGGGCAAAACTTGAAGAAAGATACGAGGAGAGCCTCAGCAAATTGAGAGACCTCCACTATGAGGGTGATGTGGTAGAAGTAAAAGAGGGGTTTGGTAAACTCAAAGAAGAGCTTTCAAAAATACTAAAGGAACTTTCTTCTATCGGCGGTGTGAACTTCAAGGCGGAGGAGGAATACAGGGAATACGAGGAGAGATACACAGACTATCAGGAAAGATACAAAAAGCTAAAAGAGGAAAAGGAGTCTATAAAAGAACTCATACAGGAAATAGAGACAAAAAAGCTAAGAG
This sequence comes from Hydrogenobacter sp. T-2, assembly GCF_033971325.1. Lineage (NCBI taxonomy): Bacteria > Pseudomonadati > Aquificota > Aquificia > Aquificales > Aquificaceae > Pampinifervens > Pampinifervens diazotrophicum. The sequence goes on along the minus strand of NZ_CP117180.1, from coordinate 1,516,442 downwards.
CCTTTATGGAAACCTTTCAGGCAGTGGATAGAAACCTTAGGCACATTTTCTCTGAGCTTTCTCCTGGTGGAAGGGCATACATGGTGCTTGAGAGAGAGGATGACCCATTCTCTGGTGGTGTGAGCTTGGTAGTAAAGCCAAGAGGAAAGGAAGTGCAATACTTAGAAGCCATATCTGGTGGTGAAAAGACACTTGCTGCTATTTCTCTTATTTTCGCCATACAAGACTACAGACCGTCACCCTTCTATTACTTTGATGAGGTGGACGCACACCTTGATGAAGCAAACGCCAGAAGGGTGGGAGAGCTTATAAAGGAGAGGTCAAAGGAAGCTCAGTTTATAGTGGTCACCTTGAGGGAAGTCCTCGCAAGTTTTGCAGACAAGGTGATAGGTGTTAGCGGAAGGGGCGGGGTCTCCAAGGTCTTTGCCTTAGAAAACCCAGCCCAGCTTCTTACTGGTTGAAGATGGCTTCCAGCTTCTCCTTCTTTTTCACAGGCTTTATGTAAGGCTTATCATCCTTGACCTTTATCTCTACCACTTCCACATCTGCAAGGCTTCCCTTGAGAAGCTCTTCTGCCAGCAAGTCCTCCACATGATGCTGAAGGGCTCTCTTTAGACTTCTTGCACCATACTCTGGCTTGTATTCCTTGTCTATTATCCAGTCTATGAAGCTCTTGTGAAGCCTGACCTTCACATTCCACTCCTGAAGGTTCTTGTTGACCTGTTCAAGCTGTAGCTCCAGTATCTTTACCACATCCTCCTTCTCAAGGGGTCTGTATACTATGACCTCGTCAAGCCTGTTGAGGAACTCTGGACTGAAGGTCCTCTTGACTTGGTCAAGCACATTCTTTTTCATCTGCTCGTAGTCTATCATGCCGAACTTCTTCTCAAAGCCCATCTGAGAGCCATGGGCTATTAGCCTTGCACCCAGGTTGGAGGTCATTATGATTATGGTGTTGGAAAAGTCCACCGTTCTTCCCATGGCATCGGTGAGCCTTCCGTCATCAAATATCTGGAGGAAGATATTAAACACGTCTGGGTGAGCCTTTTCTATCTCGTCAAAGAGTAGCACTGAGTAGGGTCTTCTTCTGACCTTTTCTGTGAGCTGTCCACCCTCCTCGTAACCCACATATCCCGGAGGTGCACCCACAAGCCTTGAGACAGTATGCTTTTCCATATACTCAGACATATCAAACCTAATGAGTGCTTCCTCAGAGCCAAAGAGATACTCCGCAAGGGCTTTTGCGGTTTCGGTCTTTCCCACGCCTGTTGGTCCGAGGAAAAGGAAAACGCCTATGGGCCTGTGCCTACCCTTTAGTCCCACCCTTGACCTTCTTATGGCTTTGGCTATAGCCTTTATGGCATCATCTTGCCCTATAACCCTCTTGTGAAGCTCTTCCTCAATGTGTAGGAGTTTTTCCATATCGTTTTCGTGTATCCTTTTGACAGGTATGCCTGTCCATCTGGCTACAACTTCCGCCACATCCTCCTCATTAACCTTTGGTCTGTTGACAGACATTTCTTGTCTCCACTTGGCTTTGAGGCTCTCAAGTTTTGCCCTAAGCCTTAACTCTTCATCTCTTAGCCTTGCAGCCTTTTCGTAGTCTTGTTCGCTGGCAGCTTCTTCCTTTTTCTCCTCAATTTCTCTTATCTTATCTTCTATTTCTTTTAGGTCGGGTGGTAGCTGGTATGCCCTGAGTTTTACCAGAGAGCCTGCCTCATCCAAAACATCTATTGCCTTGTCTGGCAAGTTTCTTTCTGTTATGTATCTTTCAGATAATATGACCGCCTTTTCTATCGCTTCGGGTGTGTATTCTACGCTGTGAAACTCTTCAAACTTGGCTTTAAGCCCATACAGTATTCTGATAGTGTCTTCTTGAGATGGTTGATCTACTATGACAGGCTGAAATCTTCTCTCAAGGGCACCATCCTTCTCTATGTATTTCCTATATTCGTCAAGGGTTGTGGCACCTATAACCTGTATTTCACCTCTTGCCAAGGCTGGCTTTAGCATGTTGCTGGCATCGATTGAACCTTCCGCAGAACCCGCACCCACAAGGGTATGTATCTCATCAATAAAGAGTATCACGTTAGGTGCCTTTTCAAGCTCCTTGAGGATATTTTTGAGCCTCTCTTCAAATTGACCTCTATACTTTGTCCCAGCCACCAAGGCTGCAAGGTCAAGGGCTACAACCCTTTTGTTAAGGAGAGGGTCTGGAACCTGTTTGTAGGCTATTCTTTGTGCAAGCCCTTCCACTATGGCGGTTTTTCCAACACCAGGGTCGCCAAGGAGGACAGGATTGTTCTTTCTTCTTCTGACCAGTATCTGTATGACCCTTTCTATTTCCTTCTCCCTTCCTATGACAGGGTCTAACTTACCTTCCCTTGCCATCTGCGTGAGGTCTCTTGAGAATCTGTCAAGGTTTGGAGTGGGGGCATACTTGGTGGTCTCTTGAGGAGGAAGCTCTCCAAGAATTTGCAGAACCTCCCTTCTGACAGAATATTCGTCAAGGCCAAAGCCTCTGAGTATCCTTCCGCCCAAGCCCGTCTTTTCTCTGACGATGCCTATAAGCAGGTGCTCGGGTCCCACAAACTGGTGGTGGAGTATGCGTGCTTCTTCCACCGCAAACTCAAGGACCCTTTTGGCGTCGGGTGCAAAAAGTATCTCACCCGCATGGCTTCCACGGGTTATCTGACCCATTATGGCTTTACGCACCTTCTCCTGGGTCAGCCCAAAGCGTGTAAGCACAAGGGAGGGAAGGTCTTCCTCCCTTATAAGGGCTAACAGTATATGCTCACTGCCAAGGTATGTATGCCCAAGCTCTATGGCTTCCTCCCTTGCTTGGAGGATTACCTGTCTTGCCTTTTCGGTAAATTTCTCAAACATCTCTCACACCTCTCTTATAGGATAAAGATAACGAAGGAAAAAAGTTTTGCAATAAGGATTATACTATTTAACAGCATGTATGTTCCCTTTGCAAGGAAGTATAGACCAAAGAGGTTCTCCGAGGTGGTAGGTCAGGATGTAGCAGTGCGTGTGCTGAGAAATGCGGTAAGGCTTAACAAGCTCTCCCATGCTTATCTTTTTGCAGGTCCAAGAGGAACGGGGAAGACCACCCTTGCAAGGATACTAACAAAGGCGGTAAACTGTCTCCAGCCAGAGGAGGGCGAACCCTGTGGAAGGTGTGAAAACTGCCTTTCCATAGACAAGGGGAACTTTCCAGACCTCATAGAGATAGATGCCGCATCCAACCGAGGCATAGACGATATAAGAGCCATAAGGGATGCGGTCTCTTACGCACCCATAAAGGGTAAATACAAGGTTTACATCCTTGACGAAGCCCATATGCTTACAAAAGAGGCTTTTAACGCCCTTTTAAAGACCCTTGAAGAACCTCCTCCAAGAACTGTTTTTGTGCTTTGCACCACAGAATACGAAAAGATAATGCCCACCATACTCTCAAGATGCCAAAGGATAATATTCACAAAGCTAAGGGAGGAGGAAATAGTAGGGTATCTAAAGACTATATGCGAAAAAGAGGGTGTTGAGTGTGAAGAGAAGGCTCTTATAACCATAGCCAGACTTAGTGATGGTGGTATGAGGGATGCGGTCTCTTTGCTTGACCAAGCAAGCACCTACGGTGAAGGTAAGGTAAACTCTGAGGTTCTTGAGGAGTTTTTGGGTATAGTATCTCAAGAGAGGGTAAGGGATTTTCTTAAACTCCTCTTAAACTCTGAAACAGACCAAGCCCTTGCCTTTATAAGAGATATAAGCCAGAGAGGTTTTAATCTCACAAGATTTTGGGACTCTCTTGAAGAGGAGATAAGAAACCTAATACTCTACAAAAGCCTAAAGAACCCAGAGAAAGTTATGAGGGTAGAAGACTTCCACAAGAGCTTCACGGACAAACCATTAAATGCCCTGCTCTATTTAGAAAAGGTAGTCAACATGGCAAGGCTTGATGCAAGGAGCAGGGACTTTCTTAGAGCCTGTGAGCTTGCCATAATAAAGACACAGATAATCAAAGACATTCTTCCTATCGGAGAGCTTATAAGGTATATGTCCTCTGAAAGACCCGTAGAACCTACACAAAAGGAGCAAACTAAACAAGAAGTAGAGCAAGAAGACCCTTTTAAACCTCTTGAGGGTAAGTTGGACATCCTTTTAATGGAAGCACTTAAGAGGTCAAAGTATGAGGTCAAGGAAGACAAGTTTGTCTTTTTTGTAAGAAAGGGAGACCTAACAGAACAGGATATGCAAAAGATAAAGGCTTTGAACCCTAAAATAGACTTTGTGGTAGAGGAAAAGGAGGAAGAAGGCGGTCTGCCACCTTTTGTGGAGAAGGTAAAGGACATATTTGGTGCAAAGATAGTTAGCCATGAACAAAGAGGTAAAGGCAAGGGTTCTTCTGGTAAAAGTTCCTAAGGAAAAGATAGGTCTTTTTACAGCCCTCATAGACGGGTCTGGCAGGTATGCCATAGTAAGGACAAGGGAAAAATCCTCAGAAGAGGTTTATCTTATAGCCACGCCAGACACCTTTTCTGGACTTTTAGAGGTTCTTGAGGGGGTCAGGTCTTTCCTTCCCGAGCTTAATCTTGTGGGTGAGGTAGAAAGCATAGATGTGGGATAAAAAAAGAGCATACAGGTTTATAGTCCTTATGGGGGTAGTTAGTCTCTTTGCGGACTTTACCTACGAGGGTGCAAAGGGTATTATAGGTCCTTACCTTGCCTTTCTCGGAGCTTCCGCTCTTTGGGTTAGCCTTGTGTCTGGTCTGGCAGAGCTTCTGGGATACTGGGTTAGGCTTCTCTCTGGTTTTCTTTCTGATAAACTAAGGAGCTACTGGGCTTTTACCCTAAGTGGGTATGCCCTAAACCTTTTTGCGGTTCCTCTTCTCTCTCTTGCAAGCAGTTGGCAGACCGCAAGCCTTCTTTTGTTTCTTGAGAGGACGGGAAAGGGACTAAGGACTCCTTCAAGGGATGCCCTTCTTTCAAAGGCTACTCAGGTAGTGGGTCATGGAAAAGGTTTTGGTCTTCATGAGTTTATTGACCAAATTGGTGCGGTTCTTGGTCCTTCTGTGGTTGCCCTTGTGCTTTATCTTGGTTTTGGTTATAGGCTTGCCTTTGCACTGCTTTTTGTGCCTGCGGTCTTTGCCATGCTCTTTCTCTTGCTGGCAAAAGGCTTGGAAGTAAAAGACTTGCAGAAGGAAAGACGAGGGTCAGAGGCTTCTCTTGGCAAAGTTTTCTATCTATATCTTATTGCTTCCTGTCTTGTTTCTCTTGGCTTTTTGCAGTTTCCACTTATAGGTTTTCATCTAACTCAAAAACTAAACTTTGAGGGTTGGCAGGTAGCCCTCTTCTTTGCACTTGCTATGGGAGTGGATGCCCTGTCCGCACTTCTTTTTGGTGTTCTTTACGATAGGGTTGGTTTTATGTCTTTGATTGCTGGACTTTCTATTGGTATGTTTTCTACCCTCTTTCTCCTTCTTATAAGCCAGCCACTTTTTGCAGTGGTCTTCTGGGGTATAAGCCTTGGAGTTCAAGAATCTATAATGAGGTCTGCGGTTGCTAAACTTTCCTCAGAAGATGCAAGAGGAAAGGCTTATGGTCTTTTCCACTTCTTTATGGGGCTTTCTGCCTTCTTGGGCGGTGCTCTGATGGGTTTGCTTTACCAGTTTTCCCACTTTTTTCTCGTAATCTACTCTGTAGGGCTACATCTTTTAGCTATTGGACTTCTTCTTGCTGTCGTAAAATATAAAACCCAATGACCAGGGAAGACCTTCCTGAAGTGCTTGAGATAATGAAAAGGGAGTTTCCAAAGTGGCATGCACCAATAGTAAAACTCATAGCACAAAAGAGGAAAGACCCTCTTAGTGCACTTCTTTGTGCTCTCCTTTCCACAAGGACAAGAGACGAAACAACCGCAGAGGTCTGCAAAAGATTTTTACAAAGGGTCAAAGACCCACAAGACCTTTTGGAGATAGACCAAGAGGAGCTTGAAAAACTCATATACCCCGTAGGCTTTTATAGAAACAAGGCAAGACAATTAAAGGAGCTTGCAAAACAGCTTGTAGAAGACTTTAATGGTAAAGTTCCAGACAACCTTGAAAACCTTTTAAAGCTAAAGGGTGTGGGAAGAAAGGTGGCAAACATCGTGCTTTCTGAGGGTTTTGGAAAGCCAGCCATAGCAGTAGACGTGCATGTGCATCGCATAAGCAACAGGTGGGGGTTTGTAAAGACAAAAACTCCAGAAGATACAGAAGAGGCTTTGATGGAAATACTGCCAAGAGAGTATTGGAGAGACTACAACAGACTTTTGGTAGCCTTTGGTCAAACCATATGCAAACCTATAAAGCCAAAGTGCGGAGAATGTCCAATAAGCAAGTGGTGTGGTTATTATAGTAGTCTCGGTAAATAAAAAGTGCAATGCATAGCATAGAAGAGTTTCTCAACAGAGTTATATGCGGAGATGTTTTAGAAGTTCTTAGGGACATGCCTTCTGATTCCATAGACCTTGGGATAACTTCACCGCCTTATAACAAGAAGGAAAAACATGGCGGTTGGCTTGTGCCAAAAGTGATATACAAAACTTACAAAGACGCTATGAAGGAGGAAGACTATCAAAGATGGCAGATAGACGTTTTAGATGAACTACACAGAGTGATAAAAGAAGGAGGCAGTTTTTTCTACAACCACAAGGTTAGATACGAAAACGGAAAGATGATACATCCTCTTGAGTGGCTTACAAAAACCAAGTGGAATATATGGCAGGAGATTATTTGGAACAGAAAAATAGCAGGGAACATTAGAGGATGGAGGTTTTGGCAGGTTGAGGAAAGAATATATTGGCTCGTAAAGGGCAAACCTGCGGAACTAAAACCACAGCATGCAAAACTCACATCCATATGGGACATAAGACCAGAACAAGGACACAAAAGCCATCCTGCGGTTTTTCCCATAGAGCTTCCTACAAGGATAATCCACTCTATTCTTGAAGACAGATACGGTGTAGTCATAGACCCATTCTGTGGCACGGGAACTACACTGGTATCTGCAAAGCTGTTGGGTAAGGCATATGTAGGAATAGATATTTCTGAAGAATATGTGGCTTATGCTATAAAGAGGCTTGAATCCGCAGATAAGGAAAGGCATAGAGTCCTTTATGAGCTTTCCCTTCATGAGGTTAGCCTCACCTTTGAGGAGAGGAAAAAGAAAGGGCTTTGGAACAAGAGGCTTAAAAAGTTATAATAGTTTCTCATGGTAGTTTCACGCTTTGCACCAAGTCCTACGGGATATTTGCATCTTGGAAACGCAAGGACTGCTATATTTAGCTACCTTTTTGCCAAACACCACCGCGGGAAGTTTATCCTCAGGGTAGAAGATACAGACAGAGAAAGGTCTACAAAGGAGTTTGAGGAAATGCTCCTTGAGGACCTTAAGTGGCTTGGCATAGAATGGGATGAATTCTACAGACAGTCAGAGAGGTTTGACATATACAGAGAATATGCGGAAAAGCTCGTGCAAAGCAGACATGCCTATCCCTGTTTTTGCACTGTGGAAGAGCTTGAAGAAGAAAGGAAGAAGGCAGAAGAAAAGGGAGTGCCTTATAGATACTCTGGCAAGTGTAGAGCCCTAAGCAAAGAAGAAGTGGAAGAGTTCAAAAGACAAGGCAAACCCTATACTATACGCTTTAGAGTGCCAGATGGCAGGGTTGTGGTCTTTCAAGACCTTATAAAGGGTCATATAGCTATAAATGTGGATGATTTTGGAGATTTTGTTATAGTGAGGAGCGATGGAACGCCCACTTACAATTTTGTGGTGGTTGTGGACGATGCCCTCATGGGGGTCACACACGTGGTAAGAGGGGAAGACCACATTCCTAACACACCCAAGCAGATACTCATATACGAAGCCCTTGGCTTTGAGGTTCCTAAGTTTGCCCACCTGCCTGTTATACTGGGAGAGGACAGAAGCAAACTTTCAAAGCGTCATGGTGCGGTTTCTGTGAGAAACTACAGGGAAGAGGGCTATCTGTCTCCTGCACTTTTTAACTTTCTATGTCTTCTTGGCTGGTCTCCACCAGAAGAAGGAAGGGAGATATTCTCCAAAAAGGAGCTTATAGACTTGTTTACTTTGGAAGGGGTAAACTCCGCACCTGCGGTCTTTAACAAGGAAAAGCTAAGGTGGATGAACGGAGTTTATATAAGAGAGGTGCTTTCTCTTGACAGGCTTGTGGAGGAGTTTATGCCTTTCCTTGAGAAGGCAGGATACAAAGCGGACAAGGACTTTGTAAGAAAAGTCTTGGAAAAGACCAGGGACTCCTTTGAGACCTTAACAGAAGGTGTGGAAAGGCTTAAGCCCTTTTTTGTCCAAGAGGTGAGCTATTCAGAGGAAGCTATGGCTGTCCTTGAAAATGAGCCTTCAAGAAGAGTTCTTGAGCTTTTCTTACAAAAGGTGCAAGAGGGAGACATAAACGCTCAAAGGGTAAAGGAAATAGCCAAAGAGATACAAAAGGAGCTTAATCTAAAGGCAAAGGAGATATGGCACGCACTTAGGGCATGTCTTACTGGAGAGTTAGAGGGTATAGGTGTGGACATTATGTGCGATGTGCTTCCAAAAGAGAGAGTTTTACATAGGGTAATAAAAGCCTTGGAAATTTTGGGCTGAGTTTTAACAAAAAGTTAACAATAGACTATTAAACTTTGCTTATGGAAAGAGAAAGCTTCTACGAGACTGCAAAGTCCCTTGCTGTTGTTGATGTGCCAGTGGCACACCCTGAGAACACTGTGAAAGAGACCATTGAAAGGATACTGGGCAAAAAGTATGCATCCGCCTCTCATATAGTGGTGCTTGAGGGAGGAAAGCTCGTGGGGATAGTAACCGCAGAAGACCTATTTAGTGCAAACCCAGAGGACAGAATAGGTCATATAATGGATAAGGACCCCCCGAGGGCGAGCCCTGACACAGACCAAGAAGTGGTAGCCTGGCAAGCAGTGCAAAGGGGCGAATACGCCATGCCTGTTGTGGATCATTATGGATACTTCCTTGGGCTTATTCCGCCTTATACCTTGCTTAAGGTTCTACTTCAGGAACACGAAGAAGACCTTTCAAGAATGGCTGGTATACTTGGGCCGGATAGCACCGCAGTCTCCTACTCAGGTGCACCCATGAAAAAGAGGGTAGTCTACAGATTGCCCTGGCTTTTAGTAGGTCTTGCGGGTGGATTTTTCGCTGCAGGAGTTGTTGGAATGTTTGAAAAGGAATTGGAAAAACATGTAGCACTTGCCTTTTTCATACCAACGGTGGTTTACCTTGCGGATGCGGTAGGAACACAGACAGAGGCTCTTGTGGTCAGAGCCTTCGCGCTGGGGCTTCCTGCTGATATAAGAAAAGAAACCAAAACAAGCACTGCTATAGGTTTTGTGCTTTTTCTCTTTAGTCTTATAACCATATGGCTTTTTTGGAAGGATTTTAAAATAGCTTTTGTCGTCTCTCTTGCTATACTTATTGCTTCCTCTGTTGCAGGGTTTGTTGCGTCCTTATTACCTCTGTTTTTCAAAAGGCTTGGATTAGACCCAGCTCACGGAAGTGGACCTCTCGCCACTGTGATACAGGATATAATATCAGTGTTTATTTACTTCCTTGTTGCTTCTCTACTCCTCTGAGAAACTCAATTAATCGAAAACTTCAAGAAATATCTCCCTTAGTCTTCTCATGCTATCAGCCACTTTTTCTTTGAGTTCATCCTCTTGCATACCCAGTGAGCTTGCTACCCTTTTGCCTTCTTGAGGTCCAAGTAAAGACCCAGCCCTTTCCTTTGAAAGCCTTAGTCTTGTCTCCACAAGCCTTAGAAAGGTGTAATGTTCGCGAGTTTCTCTGAGTATAGGATACTTTCCTATTAGCCTCTGGCATGCCCTTATCATAGATGGCTCCCTAAGCCTTTCCAAAAGCACGTAATACTGGATTAGAAACTCCGCATCTATGAGACCACCAGGAGAAAACTTAAGGTCCACAAAGCTCTTTCCCTTTTTCGCATTAACCTCAAGTGCAAACCTCATATCCCTTATCTCTTTTCTTTCCTTCTCACCAAGGGGTTTCTCAAAGAGAAAGGCTTTAAGCAAAGTTTCAAACTCCTCCACAAGCTCCTCTGGTCCTGCAATATACCTGCATCTTGTCCATGCAAGCCTTTCCCATGTTCTTGCATTAAACTGGAAGTATTCCTTATAAAAGCTCAGAGAGGGTGCTATTTCTCCCGCATTTCCCATGGGTCTAAGTCTAAAGTCCACATCATACAGATAGCCCTCTGAGGTATGTTTTGTAAGAAAGGCTATAAACTCTTGAGCCTTCTTTGTTTTTTCTTCTCCTGCACTCCCACAGACGAATACAAGGTCAAGGTCGGAACCGATAGTTAGTTCCCTGCTTCCATACTTTCCAAGAGCGAGAATTAGTGTATCTTCAAGACCTAAGTTTTCCCAAAGCCTTTTCATGAGAAAGTCCGCAAGGTCCGAAAGCTTTTCAAAAAAGCTAAAGAGCTTCTTGTATCTGTCTTCTCTTTTCATTAAGTATACAAGGGCTATTCTTATCTCCCAAACCCTTTTGAACCTTCTATAAAGGTTTTCAGGGCTTAAGTTTAGGATAGCCTTGTATTTTTCAAACTCTTCAGTTAACCTCTCTTCATCTGGAAAGTCTTGATAAAGAGTGAGCACATCCTCCACAAGGTCTGGAAACCTGCTTATGAGAGTGGACAGATAAGAGGACAAGGAAAATACCTTGCAAAGAGTCCTATTTATATCCTCTTTTGCAGGGCTCAAAATTACTTTTCTGCCTGTTGGGTTAGAGAAGAACTTGTCAAAGTTGGCAAGGGTCTCATCTGGGTCTGTGGTTTGAGCCATGCTTTCAAGAAGCTGTGGAAGAAGCCTTATAAAGGCTTGCTTTTCCTGTGTGGATAGCTTTATGCCTTCCCTTCCACTTATGTAGCTCCAAAGTATATTAAAGGCTCTGATGGGTTCTCTAAAGTGGTAGTTTATGAGTATCTCTTTTGCTTCCTCAATGTCTCCATTTAGCAAAGCCCTCTGTATGGGGTGCAGGTCTTCCTCCTCTTGAGAGGGTATTATCTGAGAAAAGATGAGGCTTACGCCCTTTGTATACTTTTCATAGTTGGCTCTGAGCTCTTGTTCCTTCATTCCCATATGCCTTGCAAGCCTGCTTGTGTCGTTTTCTGAGAAGCTCTGAGTTTGAGTGCAGGAATGGAGCTGTAGCTTGTGCTCAAGCCTTCTCAGAAACTCATAAGCCCTTTCCAAAAAAATAGCCTCTTCGTTAGAAAAAACACCCTTTTGGCTGAGCTTCCATATAGCCCTAAAGGTGTTGCTCTCTCTAAGAAAGGGAAACTTTCCACCAAGTAGCAAAACAAGAGACTGGACTGTAAACTCCACTTCTCTTATGCCACCTTCTCCTGTCTTAATGTTATTTTTACCAAGAAGCCTTTTCTTTGCCTCGCTGGCTATCTGAGCCTTTATGAGCCTTATCTCCTCAAGTATGCGATAGTCAACGGATTTTCTAAAGACAAAAGGCTCTTTCACTTCCCTCTCAAAAGCCCTATATAACTCCTCATCTCCCGCACAGTATCTTGCCCTAAGAAGTGCAAACCTTTCCCAAGTTCTTCCATAGGACTCATAATACAGCTCCGCACTCCTCAAGGACATGCTTATAGGACCTGACTTTCCAAAGGGTCTAAGGTCAAGGTCCACCTCATAAGGCTTACCTTCTGGTGTTATCTGCGTCATGAGTTTAAAGAGCTTTTGGAAAACCTTTTGAAAAAACTCATTAATGGTAAGCCTTCCTGCGTGCCCCTTGTCGCTGGAGTGGATAAACATTATGTCTATGTCCGAGTAGTAGTTGAGCTCATGGCTTCCGAGCTTTCCTAAAGCAATTATACAACCTGTAGCTGGATTTCCACTTTCCTCAAGAGGTTCTCCATATCTTTCAACCATTTCTTGATAAGCTCTTCTGTAAGCAAGCTCAAGCATGGCATCTGGCAAGTTTGAATACTCTTGCAAAAGGTCTTCATACTTTGCGGTTCCCAGTATCTCCTTTGCAAATATTCTCATAAGCTCTCTGTGTCTGTAATAAGCAAGGGTTTTTGAAAGGTCATCGTCGGACATGCTCTGAGAGGTAAGCTCTTCCAATTCCTTAAGATAGGCTCTTTTGTCCTTAAAGACATACCAAAGCCTAGGTATGGTTTTTTGAAAGTCTTCTGGATGGTTTATTAGAAACTTCCTTATACACTCAGACTGGTCAAGAAGCTCCAAAAGCAAGATAAACCTTCTTTCGTTTAGATAGTCCAAAAGGCTTTGAGGATTGGGATGCCTTTTGAGGAGCTCCTCAAGGCTTTCTCTTGCCCTATTTAGGTTATATACCCTTTCCTCTGCCCTTTTCCACCATTCTGAGGGGAACATGCTAATATTCTAATTTCACTTTGCAGAAATCTGTCTCCGACATATAATTTATTTTCATGATATACTCAGAAACTGTTAAATATGCCCTATTGGCTTTGGCATACCTTGCCCTCAACAGGGACAGGCTTGTCAAGGTGGAGGAGATAGCAGAGGCTCAAAGAATCCCTAAACCCTTTCTTTCAAAAATATTTCATAAGCTGGCAAGGGAAAGGGTTTTGAAGTCTTATAAGGGTCCAACTGGTGGCTTTACCCTTGCGGTTCCACCTGAGAATATAACCTTAATGGACGTAATAAGTTACCTTGATGAGGACTACAAATTAGACTACTGTGCCCTCAGACCCGGAAGGTGCGAGGAGTGGCAAAGCTCACCATGCGTTATTCATCACAGATGGACCGAACTAAGAGAACAGATACTTGAATACCTCACCACTACCACCGTAGCAGAGCTTGCGAACGTAGAAAGCAGGCACAGGTAGGGACTTACTCATAGAAGCTTACCATAGAACAAATTCAGAGCTACCCACATCCTACTTGACGGTGTAATGTTTAAATTTTTCCAAAACTTGACAAAGGTATACTAAAGCATATTATAAAAACTACTATTAAGTAAGGAGGTAGGCATGTTTAGTGAAAATCTTTTCTCCGCAAGGTCTTTGGAATACCTAAGCGGGGCAAAAGACTTGGCAAAAAAGAGGGGAGATAGCAAGGTGGATACCGACCACCTTTTCCTCTTTATGCTTTCTGATGAAAAGTCTCCTTTGTCAAAGTATATTGAAAAGAGAGGTGTGGATGTAAAGGGCTTTTACAAAAAGGTCTCTGAATACATTGAAAAGCTCCACGCTCAAATAGACAAGGCGGTTCAGCAAGAAGCACAGCACCTTATTGACCTAAGAAGTAAGATAATGCAGGTAAAGTCTGATATAGGTCAGGTGCAGATTGAGTTGGACAAGATAAAGAGGGCAAAGGAGAGGATAAACCAAGAGCTTCAGAGGGCAAGAAAATACGGAGATTACTGGAGTTTGCAAGAGCTTCAGGTGGAACTGGCACGGCTTGAGAGGCTTGAAGGTCAATATAGAAGTCAGCTCGAAGGTGTAGAAAGAAGCCTTTCTGCGGTCTTTAAGTTAGAGGATGTGAGAGCCTTTCTTGAAAATAGGCTAAGTATTGACGGGCTTATAAGAAAAGCACTTGAAACATCAACTCTTGTAGAGCAGGTCAAGGAGCTTGGCATATCTCCCGATAGGGTCATAGATGCGGTGGGTAAAATAGTCTTTGGCAAAGAACCAGCCTTTGACTACTCTCAAAACCTCATTAAAGTCCTTGAGAAGGCTCAGGACAAAGCGGTCTCTGAGGGTCTTTCTCAGGTAGAACCCTATCATATAGTCGCAAGCCTTGTGGAGGCAAAGGATACTATTGCTGGTAAGATTTTAGAAGATATAGCAGGAGGTGAAAAAATGAAGGATGTGGCACAAGAGCTAAGGGAAGAGGAAAAGTCCGCCCTTGAGAGGTTTGGTGTGGACCTCACACAGATGGCAAGGGAGGGCAAACTTGACCCAGTGATAGGAAGAGAAAGGGAAATAAACCAGCTTATAGAGGTGCTACTCAGAAGAACGAAAAACAACCCTGTGCTTGTGGGAGACCCGGGCGTTGGAAAGACTGCCATAGTGGAAGGTCTGGCACAAAGGATAGTTAACAAGGAAGTGCCTGTAGAGCTTCAGGACAAGGCGGTTATATCCGTAGACATGGGTTCTCTCATAGCAGGTTCAAAATACAGAGGAGAATTTGAGGAGCGTTTTAAAAGTCTTTTGGAAGAGGTAAAACAGAAGGGTAATGTAATACTCTTTATAGATGAAATTCATACCGTGGTGGGTGCAGGCAAGGCAGAAGGTGCGGTAGATGCTGGCAACATGCTAAAGCCTCCTTTGGCAAGAGGAGAAATAAGGGTCATAGGTGCAACCACGGTGGACGAATATCGCAAATACATAGAAAAGGACCCAGCCCTTGAAAGAAGGTTTCAACCCATATACGTGGATGAGCCTACAGAGGAAGAGACCATAGAGATACTCAAGGGTCTAAGACCAAAATTGGAAAAGCACCACAAGGTAAAGATATCTGACGAAGCCATAGAATCTGCGGTAAAGCTCACAAGAAGGTATGTGACCTTTAGAAAGCTACCCGATAAGGCAATAGACGCCCTTGACCAAGCATCTGCACGCAAAAAGCTAATGGCGGTAGCAGTTCCTCCAGAGATTCAAGAAATAGAAAGAAGGCTAAGAAGCCTTGAGGAAGAGATACAAAAGGCATACCTTGAAGGCAACTATGAAAAGGAAGCTCAACTAAAGATAAAGAAGGTTCAACTTGAGAAGGAAAAGCAAGAACTCCTTTCAAGGTTAGGAGGGACGGAGGCAAGAATATCGGAAATAAAGAAGCGTATAGAGGAGCTTGACCAAGAGATAATCAAGGCATCCGAGAGAGGAGACTACGAAAAGGAAGCAAACCTAAAGATAGAAAAGGTGAAGTTAGAAAAGGAATTAAAAGAGCTTGAAAGCAAAAAGGCTCAGGAGCTTGTAGTAGGCTGGGATGATATTGCACAGGTGGTCTCCGAGTGGACTGGCATTCCTACCACAAAGCTAAAGGAAGAGGAGATGGAGAGGCTCCTCAAATTGGAAGAGGAACTACACAAGAGGGTAATAGACCAAGAGCATGCGGTAATTGCGGTTGCAGAAGCCATAAGGAGGGCAAGGGCAGGTCTAAAAGACCCCAAAAGACCCATAGCCAGCTTCCTATTCCTTGGACCCACGGGCGTAGGAAAAACGGAGCTTTCAAAGGCTCTTGCGGAGCTACTCTTTGGAGAGGAAGATGCCTTAATAAGACTTGATATGTCCGAGTTCAAAGAAGAGCACAGCATAGCCAAGCTCATAGGTGCACCACCGGGCTATGTGGGATACGAAGAGGGAGGAAAGCTCACCGAGGCGGTTCGTAGAAAACCCTATTCGGTCTTGCTCCTTGACGAGGTAGAAAAGGCACATCCAAGGGTCTTTGACCTGTTTTTGCAGGTTTTGGACGATGGAAGGCTCACAGACTCTCACGGAAGGACGGTAGACTTTAGAAACACGGTGATAATCATGACCTCCAACATAGGCTCTCAGTATCTTTTGAGCATACCTGTGGACGGAGACGAAGAAAGGGTTCAAAGGGAGTTTGAAAGGGCAAGGGAAAGGGTGCTTGAAGAACTGCGTTATCACTTCAGACCAGAGTTTCTAAACAGGATAGATGAGATAATTGTCTTTAAACCCTTGACCATGAAGGAGCTCTTCCAGATAATAGACCTGCTTGTGGCAAGTATAAACAAAAGACTGGCGGAGAGGAACATTTCCATAGAGCTCACAGAAAAGGCAAAGGAGCATCTTGTAAAGCTCGGCTATGACCCAGCCTATGGTGCAAGACCTCTCAAAAGGACACTGCAAAAGCACTTAGAAACTCCTCTGGCAAACCTAATTATAAAGGGTGAGATAAAAGAGGGGCAAAGGGTAATGGTGGATTTGAAGGATGGGAAGTTGGAGTTTGTAAGCTTGTAGGTAGTCTTGGCAACTGGTCTTGGCGATTAGTTTTTGAAAATGTTGACAAACGAAGATAAATGTTGTATATTATTCTTTAGTTTTTAAAGCGGGGTGCGGAACGTGAATACCGACAAAGGCTCGCCTAACCGTGTTAGGTGAGGTTGGTGTTTACACTGCACTCTGCAAGCCCTTATCAAGTGGGTATGAAAAGCCTGCTTGATGAGCGGTATTAGTGCAGTTGGAGTAAGGCACTGGGGTCGGTGAGCCCCTAAACCCAAAGTGTGGATAAATGTCCCTAAAAGGGATATTTGTCTATACTAAGGGATACTCTCTTAGCTTTTAAAGTGGGGTGCGGAATGTGGATGCCGACAAAAGCTTACCTAACCGTGTTAGGTAGGGTTGGTGTTTACACCGCACTCCGTAAACCCTTATC